>CAYZGF010000092.1:0-8859 GCA_964477595.1 uncultured Algimonas sp. | reverse complement strand
ATGGCCGTTTTGGAGGATGCATGATGCGCACTCTTATTTTTAATTTCTTCTTTTATCTCACGACTTTCATTTATGTTTTGAGCTGTCTCATTGCCTCACTCATTCCCGGGCGCGCGGCGCTCATGGCGGCGCTCAAGCGCTACACGAAAGTTATGGTGTGGGGTATGCGCCGCATTGGCGGCATGGATATTGTGGTCATGGGTACAGAGAATATTCCGGCAGATGGCCCCGTTATTATCGCGGCAAAACATCAATCCTATGGAGACGGCTTTGTGATCTTCTCTGGCTTTGATGATCTCTCCTTTGTCACAGGCGACCATCTCGAGAAGTTCTGGGGCCTAAAACGAATTCTGACAAAAATGAACGCTGTTGTAATTGACAGCTGTGGCGGCTCAGACTCGCGTGAGAAAATGGAATCCCAAGCTGAAGATGTCCGCAATGAAGGGCGTCGCCTTCTGATATTTCCGGAAGGACACCTCTCAAAAATTGGAACCCATCATCGTTACAGAAAAGGTGTTTGGCATTTGCAGCAAGACTTCAACTGTCCCGTTATCCCGGTCGCCAATACGTTGGGTCAGCGCTGGAACCAGACGGATTGGGCCAAATTTACAGGCAAGGCTTTTATCGAATATCTGGAACCAATCCCGCCCGGAATGGAGAAAGACGCGTTTATGGACCTTTTGCAAGAGCGCATCGAGACCCGCTCTATTGAGCTGCTGGACCTTGAGAATCCGGGCGCACTTGATCCGGCGGATATTGGCCGTCTCGAAGAAAATAGTGCTGCACGTGCCAAAAGATTGGCACGCGAGGCGGAAGCAGGTTAGGCGTAGTCATGTCAAATACGAAACTTCTCGCGGTCAAAACCAAACGCAGACCGCTTTTACTCTCCCGCCGCTTCGCGCCGCTCTATGTTTTGTTCGAAGCCGGGACGTTTAATGATAATGCGCTGAAATATGGCATGATCGCGCTGATCACCTATGTCGCTGCAACCAATCCGGCCTTTGAGTTTTTGCCGGGCTTGCCATCAGCCATGAAAGTTCCGATTGCCTCGCTCATCTTCACCGGCCCGTTTTTGGTCTTCTGCGCGATCGCCGGACAAATTGCGGATAAGGTGGATCGCGGCGTTATCTTTCGCTGGATCAAACGTGCCGAAGTTTTCATTATGGCTTTTGCCGGAATAGGTTTTTTGACTCAGAGCATTTGGATTTTGGCCATTGCCTTAGGTCTGATGGGCACACAGTCTGCTTTTTTTGCGCCAACGAAAAATGCAGTTATGCCGCAATGGCTGGACAGTGATGAGCTGATCCGCGGCAATGCTCTGTTATCTGGCACTCAATTTGCGGTTATTCTCCTCGGTACAATTATTGGCATCCAGCTTGGCACCAGTCAGCCATTGGTTTTAGCAGGATTGATTTTTGCACTTTCGATCGTTGGTTGGATTGCAGCGGAAACCTGTCCACCCGCCATCGCACCAAACCCTGATTTAAAAGTCGATTACAATCCAATCACGGCCATTGCCTCAGTCGTTTCATTGATCTTCAAACATCCCGATGTGTTACGGCCTTGGTTGGGCATTGCTTGGTTCTATGGCCTCTCAACCGTATTTCTGACGGCATTCCCCGACTTCATCGCAAATGTCATGGGCTATGAGCCGGGGGTTTTGCAGATCGTAATGGTCGTCTCAACCATATCTATTTTCATCGGCTCAATGATCACAATGGCTGTTGGGAATTGGAAAGTTTGGGGCCCGGAAGCGATCCGTTTGGTCACAATTGGTATTCTAGGGGTCACAGTAAGCTCGCTCATCCTCTATTTTGCGCCAACGCCGCAATATATGGGCGCGGAAAATTTTGGACCCGTCGACGCCTTTTTGAAAGACCAACATACGCCGCTCTTCCTCGCGGCTGTCGCAGGGGCCTCCATCTTCAACGGCATGTTCGTTGTACCGTTACAAGCCATGGCGCAACGCCGCGCCCATCCACGGATACGCGCGCAGCTTATGAGTGCAGGCTCTGTCCTCTATAATTTCGCGGTAAATGCGCTCACCTTTGGTTTGATCGGTTTGGCGATTTTAGCCATGCCACCAAAAGCGCCTTTCATGATGATCGTCATCGGCAGTGCGCTTGTATCAGTCTACGCCATTTACCGGGCTTTCCATCTGACGGAGCACAAATCCTACGCCTAGCGGGTCGCCAATTTGCAGCTGTATTTAACGCGGGATTAACCGTGTGTGCGGCACTATCATCTGGTTATGACAGCATCCCAAACTCTACGCATATGTGGCACTTTTCTGGTTACGGTTTTGATGGCCGCGCCGGCATTTGCCCAATCCGCACCCAAATTGGCCGGGACCCATGGGGATTGGTCCGTCTATACGCGCGGGTCAGGCGCGGAGCGGATCTGCTACGTTCTATCCGAAGCTCAAGCCAAGTCGCCAACATCCGTAAATCATGGTGATATCTATTTCATGGTCTCAAATTGGAAAAACGGCGCCGCAACGGAACAACCCTCTTTCCTCGCCGGATATGAATTGAAACCCACGCGGGCCCCTAAGGCTCAAGTCGGCAGCACAGCCTTGACCATGTTCGCTGCGGACAATGAGGCGTTTATTTCTGAAAATTCGGATGAGCGGAAACTCGTCTCCAAAATGCGGGCCGGATCGACAATGACCGTCTCTGCTGTATCCAAGCGCGGCACGCAGACGCGCTACACCTTTTCCCTCAAAGGTGTGACGGCCGCTCTAAAACAATCCAAATCTGCTTGCAGCTAGGCCCTTTTGCGGCGTAGAGGGCGCGCATGAGCATTGAACTCGGCATATTAGGCGCAGACGGACGCATGGGCGCAGCCGTTATTCGCGCGATTTCTGACAGATCGGATGTCCGTCTTGGTGCAGCCATTACGGCGCCCAATTCAGCCGAGCTGGGTCAGGATGCTGGCGATATTGCCGGTATTGGATCTCTCGGTGTTGCCTTAAGCTCAGACCTCAAATCTGCCTTGAATAACTGCGATGTATTAATCGACTTTTCAGCGCCAAAAGCGGCGATTGATGCCGCCCTCCTCCTCTCCGGCACAGGCCATTCCGGTCGGTGCAGAGCCATGGTTTCGGGCACAACAGGCTTTACCCAGACAGAGGACCAAGCGCTTGAAGCGGCCTCTGAAAACATTGCTCTCCTGCGGGCCGGGAATTTTTCACCTGGCGTGACAGCCCTCTCTGTCTTGGTCGAGTTAGCTGCAGAGAAGCTGGGAACGGGCTGGGACATCGAAATTTTAGAAATGCATCACCGTCATAAAGTCGATGCACCCTCCGGAACGGCACTCTTGCTCGGTGAGGCGGCCGCCAAGGGGCGAGGTCTGGACTTAACCGAGACACAAGTCCTTTCACGGGTGGGGGTCACGGGTGCCCGGAAAGACAATGATATCGGCTTTGCCGTTTTGCGCGGCGGCGGCGTCATCGGGCGGCACGATGTCAAACTTGCCAATCAAAGAGAGATGATCACGCTGTCTCATGACGCATTTGACAGATCCGTCTTTGCCCGCGGTGCCGTCTCTGCAGCCGTCTGGACCACTGACCAGAAATCAGGCCTCTATTCCATGCGGGACGTCCTTGGCTTTTAAGCTCTAGGATTCTTGCAGGCGGGCATGCTAGTCTGATCCCAACCGTGAGTGGGGCCCCGCATGATTAAACTCTTTTCAGAGCTGCGACGCAGGAATGTTTTCCGTGTTTGCGGGACCTATGTCGTCGCGGCTTGGTTTTTGGTTCAAACGGCTTTCACCTTAGAAGGCGTGATGAATTTGCCGGAATGGTTTGATGGGCTCGTTCTGGCCGTCGGCATACTCGGCTTCCCAATTATCGCGATTTTGGCCTGGGCTTTTGAGCTGACACCCGACGGATTTAAGAGAACCGAAGTGGTGTCACAGGAAGAGTCTATAGCAGCCCAAACAGGTAAGCGTTTGGATATTGCGATTGTCATCGGCTTGGTTCTTATCGGCGGTTTATTACTGGCAGATAGATTTAAACCCGCCGGACCAAGTTTAAAATTGGCCGGCACCTCCGTGGCCGTTTTACCTTTTGAAAATCGAAGTGCGGAAGATAATGATGCCTTTTTCGCTGACGGCATTCATGATGAACTCCTGACGACTTTGTCGCGTATCGCTGATCTGGATGTGATCTCTCGTACCTCCGTAATGGGATATCGAAATACCGATAAACGCGTCCCGGACATTGCAAAAGAGCTGGGCGTTGGGGCCGTTTTGGAAGGCGCTGTCCAACGCAGTGGCGACCGCGTTCGTATCACGGTCCAGTTAATTGACGGAACGAACGATCGACACATTTGGGCCGAAAGCTATGACCGCCCCCTCAGTCCCGAAAATATTTTCGATATCCAAGGCGAGATTACGAATGTTATTGCCTCTGCTCTGAAAGGCGTTTTGGTCGAAGATACGGTCTCCCGTGAAGACGCGACGCAAAATCTGGAGGCCTATGACGCCTACCTTAAGGCGCGTCTTCTGACGAACCCCGGTGAGAATAATCCCGAGGAGCTCAGGCAGGCGATTGCCGCCTATGAAACCGCCATCAAAGCGGACCTTGGTTATGCCGAAGCTTGGGCGCGTAAAGCCTATGCAGAACTCGCGCTTTATTGGTTTCATAATCGCAAAGCGGAGGACCGTGAGGCCGGCAAACGATCCCTCGATCGTGCCAAAGCCCTCGCGCCAAATGCCTTTGAAACCCATCTGGCGGACGCCTTTTATCTGTATTGGGGTCAAAGCGATTATCGCAATGCCGAGGCCACATTTGAAAAAGCACTCTCCGTCGCGCCCGGTAATGTCGAGGCGCTGGCGGGACAAGCCTTCTTGACGCGCCGACTGGGAAATTTCGAAGAGGGTTTAGTCGGCCTTGAAAGAGCCCACCGCCTAGATCCCGCATCATTTTATCTTATTCCTGAAATTGCGCTGACCCATGTCTTTCTGGGCAATTTTGATGAGGCCGATCAGTTTATTTCCAAGGCCAAGGCCATGAACCCGGACTCGCTGCAAGGTCACGGTTTCGCCGCTGCCGTCGCGCAGTTCAAAGGCGATGCGGATGCTGCCTTTGATGCTTTCAAACCACTCGCGACTTATCTCCCCTATACTTACGCAAGTTATGCGCTGGCGACGCAGGATGAAGATAAAATCCGCGCAGCTTTGGCGGTTTGGCCCGCGAGCCAACAATCTACGCCGAAGCAAAAAACGGACTATGCCCTCGCCCATTTGCGCAGCGCAGATGTCATAAACCTGTCAGCAGAGGACCGGCAAAAACATCGGATCACATTAGAAGCCTTGTTTGATCCTGATACGGGATGGAACAAAGAATCTTATGACAATGCCGTTTTGGTCGCCGCCATTTTAGACAAAACTGAAACCGTTGACCGCTTGGCGGCTGAGTTGCCGAAACATGTTGAAGATGATGCGGTTGAAGCGATTTCAGGCTATAGTAATTTGGCGGAGAGTTATATGTGGCTCGGCCAGCAGGACCGCGCTTTGGACTCTATCGAAAAAATGGCTGAGATCATGGGGCCCTATGTTTTGCGCGTTTTTGAAAATGACGCGCTTTATGCACCGCTCAAAGATACGCCGCGCTGGACCGCCATCGCCTCCTATTCAGGCTAAAACGTCTCCTCATAATCGATCCCGCCATAGAGATATTGATCAATTTCATATTGAAGACTTCCCGGCGCGCGACGGTGATATCGTTTCGCCGCATGATAAGCGATGGTCACCCAGACGGCGATCATGCCGAAGAACAGGAAGAACTGCCAAACCAAATAGCCGGGTTCGATAACGCGGTTTTGGCCGGACAGATTATATATCCAGTTCAACAAAGCCTCGAACCCAAACATGGCAATCGGCGTCATCACCAAAATCGCCAACATGGCACCCGCCACATGCAGCGGGCCACGCGGGCCGTAAACGCGGCGATAGATTTGCTCATAACTCTCGCGGTCGAGACTATCCGGCACCATCCCGTTCGCTTGCTTATAATCATAATCAGCCCGCGCATCGCTCTGGACCTGTCGCCAACCCATAAATGTCCGGACGCCGAAAATCAGCGCCAAAACGCCCATCAGGACCAAAGCCCAAACAAATGATATACCTTCAAACTTTTGCATAGTTACAATATTACAACGGATAGGGTCATTATCAAGACCTTCAATTCCTTCGCTCCAAAACGTTTGCAGTCCCGTATCTAGGCAGATAGGTCGTGCAGAACCCTGTACGTGATCCGCCAAATTTGACTGAAAGTAAGTTTATGTCCTCTGACACCCCGCCCGTAATCGGCTTTATCTGTGGTTCGCTGCGCGACGGATCCATCAATAAGCGGCTGGAAAAAGCCCTGACCAAGCGGTTTAAACGCGCCGGATTGAAGACGACCTCCATCAACCTCGCCACTTATGATTTGCCACTATATCATGGTGATCTGGACATGCCTGCGGGTGTCAAGAAATTGGCACGCAAGATAAAATCCTGCGACGGTGTTGTTATTGTCAGCCCCGAATATAATGGCGGCTTGCCGCCGCTTTTGAAAAACGCAATCGATTGGACCTCCACCACCGGCAAAGCCCATTTCGAAAGTCCCTATTGGGGCATTGCGTCATGCACACCCGGCCCGATGAGCGGCATTATGTGCATGCGCCAGATTAATTACATCCTGATGCGTCTCGGCGCACATGTCTCCCCGATCCAAGTTGGCGTTGGGAATGCCCAAGTCGCGTTTGACAGCAAGGGTGAGCTGATCGCGCAGCCTTCCGCGACATTTGCGGATAATCTGATCAATGACATGCTCGACCATATGTAATGGCGAAGAAAGAAAAGCTTTATAAGGACCTTCCACGGCCAAAATTAAATCGGGCGCAAATAGCGGAGATTTACCGCCGCTTATCCATCGAACGTCCCGCGCCGGAAACAGAGCTGGACTATGTAAATCCCTATACATTGGTCGTTGCCGTCGCGCTGTCGGCGCAAGCGACAGATATTGGCGTCAACCGCGCGACCAAGGATTTATTCAAGATCGCGGATACGCCGGAAAAAATGCTTGCCCTCGGCGAAGATGTTGTCCGCGACCATATCAAGACGATTGGGCTGTATCGAAATAAAGCCAAAAACGTTATCAAGCTCTCCCAACTTCTTGTCGATGAATTTGACTCCGAGGTTCCGCAAACCCGCGAAGAGCTGGTCCGCCTGCCGGGTGTTGGGCGCAAGACCGCCAATGTGGTGCTGAATGAGGTTTTCGGCCAACCGACCATGGCCGTCGATACCCATATTTTCCGCGTCTCCAACCGCACGGGCATGGCCCCCGGCAAAGATCCGTTAGAGGTCGAATTAAATCTGCTGCGCGTCACGCCCGAAGACTATCTGCATGGCGGCCATCATTGGGTACTGCTTCACGGACGCTATGTCTGCAAAGCCCGCACGCCGGAATGCTACGCCTGCCCCATCCAAGATATTTGCCGGTTTCCTAAGAAGACGCCTCCGCCATAGGTTCGTCCCTGCCGCGCCGTTGACGGATCTCCCCATTCAGAAATCATTCATCCCCTGACCTTCAAATAGTCGCGGTAACTTTTTGTTATCCATATTATTGCGCAAAATTGTGATGGCGCATTTTTCTCGGAGGGGAAACACAATGAAATCTTATCTATTTGGCGCGGTTTCCGTGCTTAGTTTAGTTGCGGCCGGGGCCGCATCGGCAAATGATCATGACAGCGAAGGCTGGTATTTGCGCGGAAATGCAGGTTACGGAATCCATTCAGACATAGATGTGTCAGGACAGATCGACAGCCAGCAGCACGGAAATGGCGTCCAGAGCGAAGGCGATATCGCCTATTCCGGCGGCGTCGGTTATGACTTTGGCGAGCATTGGCGTCTCGAAGCTGACTATGACAGGCTGCGATCACAATTTGGGTCCATCAGCCAAACACCAAATTCCAGCGCCAGCCTTTTGACTGAAACGGCCATGTTGAACGCCATTTATGATTTTGGCGACTTTGGTAATTTTGAACCCTATGTCGGCGCAGGTATTGGTATGGTGAAAGGGAAAGCCAAGCTTTTCGCGGCCGATTTTGCCGGAACCGCCAATGAGCTTGTCATCAACCCGGCATGTGTCGGAACCCGGACAACCTCACGGGGTCTGGAATGCGGTGTCAGCGATTCTGACACAGGTCTTGGCTTTCAGCTCTTGGCCGGTGCGGGATATAAGATTTCCGACAATCTAACTTGGGATACGCATTATACTTATCTCGATGGTCCAAGCCTCAAGCTGGACGGCCAACAGGCCAATGTGAATACAGGCGCGACATCATTTTCTGATGCTGTTGTTGGCGGTATCGCCGCCCATACGCTGATGACAGGACTGCGCTACACATTTGGTGGAAGCAAAGCTGCACCGGCCCCTGTTCCCCCAGCGCCAGTCGCATCCTATAAATGCTGGGACGGTAATATGGTCTTTAACTCCGGACAGTGTCTGCCAAAGCCTGAGCCTGTTGTTGAAACCATTCCGGAACCCGCGCCGATGCAAAGTTGTTGGGATGGCTCTATCATTGCCGCAACAGCAAACTGCCCGGCCCAGCCGCAACCGCAGACATATAGCTGTTGGGATGGATCCGTTGTCTATGATCTGGCCACATGTCCGGTGCAGCAGCCCGTTGTTCAACGACCAAACCTGAACCTGTGCGGTGAGTCCTCCGTTGCGATCTTTAACGTTCCAACGAACAGAGCTCCAAAGCAAATGCCGCGCTTGGGTACCATGCCGGAATTTGGCGACAGCCACGGCCTGACCCCGTCGCAATTTTATGACAAGCTGAATGCGCGTTATAACAGCAACGCAAC
>CAYZGF010000091.1:3249-8878 GCA_964477595.1 uncultured Algimonas sp. | reverse complement strand
ACCGAACACGGCCGCCGTCGCTTTTGAGATAAATTTCATTTTGACGCTCATGTTATTAAGTCCTCTATTCTATTTGCCGCCGAGGACTGGTGCATAGACCAGACCTGGTGCTGCTTCGCCTTTGGCAATCCGGATTGCCTGGCGGAGTTGAATGGCATCTGCGCCGCTCAGAACTTCCCAGCTCTGGCTACCCAGCTTGTAAATTGCGATTTCGCTTTCATCCTTGGACACATAGACGAGAGACGTCCGACCAAAACGAATGAAGTTTACAACGTTACCGGCTTTCGTTGGGTGCGCGCCCTCATAAGAGTCGATCCCCATGCCATATGTAACTTCGATTTTATAAGCGTTCAGAACGCGGCGATATTGTTCTGCAGGAGACACATTCGGATCACCGAGAACAGATTTCACATTATCAATCCGCGCAAGACGCTCATTGATATTGAAAGGAAGGTCAGCGCGAATGCTGTCTTCCAGCGCAGCCGCCATCTTCAACATCATCGGGCTCATACCCTGTTTGATTTGCTCAACAGTCCCAAGCTGACGCTGCAAAGACGTAATTTCGCTTTGCTGGGACGCGCGGAAGATTTCCTGCTGCGCGACGAACAATTCGATATTGTCTTTCTGCTGCAAAACAGCCCGATATTCACGGACCGCATTATCGGCCTGGTCATCCAGTTGCTCGACTTGACGCTGTGACGCCGCGGCCGCGGCCGTCGAAGACTTTGCCACACTGAGTGCGGTATCAAGCTGGGCCTGGGCCGGGGCGGCGAGCAGTCCAACTGCAACACCGGCCAGCATAAGGCGCTTGGCGATTGAAGATTTTAACATGGTTTCCTTCCAGGCTGCTTATATTTGCAATGCAGATAATGAGATCGAGACCCCATCCCCTGCATAGGGTTTCTGTACGACGCTATTGCGACGCTTGCACTTTAATTGGCGCCGTCACGACACCGGGGGCACTCTCTCCGCGCGCGATGCGAACGGATTTACGAGCATTTAAAATATCACTGGAGCTGAGAGGCTCCCAACTATCGGAGTCTTTGCTCCAGCGGAAACCTTCGCGGCTATCCAGATCTAGATAGATAAATGAGAGGCGACCGAAATGGACGTAATTACCGTCCTTAATTGTGTCCGCAATCACATCAACAGACGCCCTGTTATCAGGATCGCCTAAGCTCTTCATTTGATCTTTTGAAAGATTACAGGCTGCTGATTCAACATCTTCTCTGCAAGCTGCCAAGCGGCGACCGGGCGTGAGAGGGTGATCGCCTGTGTAAGCTGAAATCGTGTAACCGTAATTGGCCTCAATATCATAGAGCGTCATGGCGCGACGGAAGAGATCCGAATCAAGCGTATCTTCAGCTGCAACCAACCCCCGCAAACGGTCCAAGCGTGCAAAGCGCTCTTCCTTGCGGAACGGCAAATCCGACACGATGACTTTTTCAATCTCGGCAACCATTTCCGTCACAATGCCGCGGACCGCGCTCTTAGTTCCGGGAACCGTTTCAATCTGGGTCTGCAGACGTTCGATATTTGCAGCTTGCTGAGCCATCATAAGCTCACGCTGTGCGGTCGAGATTTTAACATTCTCGATTTGGTTCAGCACACCGACATATTCATCTACGGCAGCATCAGCGTCTTGCGCATGGGCAATTCCAACGGATGTGCTGACCATCAGGCCGAGACAAAGCGCAATACGGGCGGGTTTTAAATTCACCACTCACGTCCTCCAAATTCGTTCGCACACTTAAGCGGTGCGTAATCGAAACCCGCCGAGCGGGCAATTTCCTTAATCAAACATTACACGGAATGGAGTGCAAGAGAATTTCCTGCAAAATATTCAGCTAGATTGATTTTATTTTGTTATAAAGTAACGAAGACAACATGTTTTATCCACAGTCAAGGTCAAAACACGTTAAAAATCGGAAATTTCGACTTAAGCCAATTTAGAATCAATGACTTAGCTACACGCTAGAGCTGCGAATATGGTTGGGGCGGCTGGATTCGAACCAACGATCACGGGATCAAAACCCGATGCCTTACCGCTTGGCTACGCCCCAATATGACATCAGATGTCAGACGTGAGCGGCCTCATAATAGGCGCGAACTCTCAACGCAACGGGTTTAAAGCAAAAAATGTCAGAGTTCGGGCATAGATGACAGCCCGCCCGACAAAGCTGCGCCAAGACTGAACTGCGAAAAGGCAAAAATGACCCCTTGCAGGCTAATTCTTATCGTTTAACAACGAATCTTAATCAGTTTGACCCCATACACATATGTAGCGGGATTAAGCCGTCACCTAATTTTAAGAATGGATCGATTCGCATGCGCCAGTTTTTCATCACAGTGGCCGGAACGATTGCCGGTATTTTTGGCTTTTTTGTCCTTCTCTTTGTGATCTTCATGTTCTTTGGTCTTTTGGGGGCACTGTCATCAATTGGGGAGAAGACACCTGATAAAATTCTGACATTGGATTTACGCCAATCCATGATTGACCATTCCATCGGCGAGAGCCTTTTCGGGGAAAGTCCAAATTCCGTTGTCGACACCGTCTATGCGCTGAACCGCGCAAAGGATGATGATTCCGTCAAAGGCGTTTTCATTCGCGCGGAGAATTACGGCATGGCCCCTGCGAGCGCAGAAGAGCTTCGACTCGCTTTACTGGATTTCAAAACCTCCGGTAAGTTTGTCATCGCCCATGCCCAAGGATTTGAGGGCACTTCCCTCATGTCTTACCAAGCCGTCTCAGCCGCGGATGAAATCTGGATGCAGGACACAACAGGCTTTGCAGTCTCAGGACTTCGCTCAGAAACAGAGTTTTTTGGCGGCGTTATGGAAAAATTAGACGCCGACCCCGAATTTTTCCAATTCCACGAATATAAGAATGCCGTAAATTCCTACACAGAGAAAGATTTCACGGACGCGCATAGAGAAGCCACGACCAGCTATCTGACATCTATTTATGATAATGCCGTCGCACAAATTGCCGAAGATCGCGAAATGACGGTTGCAGGCGTTGACCAGGTTTTAAAGGCCTCACCCCACAGCGCTGAGAATGCTCTCACCGCCGGAATGGTCGACAAGCTCGGCCAGCTCGCCGAAGCCAAAGATTATGTCCGCAAAAAAGTTGGTGACGACAAAATCGCCTTCACATCCATCGCAAGCTACGGCCCCGGCACAACAAGCGGCGACAGCACGATCGCCTTTATCGGGGGTCAAGGTGCAGTCTTACCGGGTCAATCCTCGGGCGGGGGGCTCTTCTCCCAGGGCATCACAATGGGCGGCGACACAGTTTCCAACGGATTTGATGCGGCGTTGAAAGACAAGAAGGTCAAAGCCATTGTCTTCCGCGTGTCTTCACCGGGCGGTAGCCCTGCGGCGTCTGACCAAATTCTGGCGGCGGCCGACCGTGCGAAAGAGGCCGGCAAGCCTGTCGTTATTTCCATGGGCCAATATGCAGCATCCGGCGGTTATTATGTTTCCGCCCATGCAGACCATATCGTCGCCCTGCCCCAGACGATTACCGGATCCATTGGTGTATTTGGCGGCAAAGTGGCCTTGGAAGGCACCTTCGCAAAAGTTGGATATAATATTGAAGGGATCACCGTTGGCGGAGAGTTCGCGGGCGCTTACTCCCCTGATGCACCCTTTACGCCGACTCAAGCCGAAGCTTATCGCGGACAGCTGCAAGACATTTATGATGACTTCACAACCCGCGTTGCAAATGGCCGCGATATGCCGCTGGACCGCGTCTTGGAGATCGCAAAAGGTCGGGTCTGGACAGGCGCCCAAGCCAAAGAGCTCGGCTTGGTTGATGAGCTGGGCGGGATCATGACCGCGATTGATGCGGCGAAAAAACTGGCCGAAATCGATGCGGATGAAGATGTTCGCATCAAAGTCTTCCCGCGTCAGAAAACGATCGAACAGCAGATCAATGAGCTCTTCTCAGGCTCTGCCCAGATGGCGCAGGATGTGAAAACCCTGCAAGAGATTGCAGCTCTACCGGAAGTCCAAGCCGCCATCCGCGCCAGAAACAGCGCTCGCTTTGGCCAGGAACTGAAAGCGGACATTCCCGACGTGAAGTAATCCACCAAGCGAATGAATTGGTTATAAGCGGCCCGGCAGACATGCTGAGGCCGCTTTTATTTATGATGGGACTCAACTCTTTGGATCTTGTCCCTCCCTTAAGAGATCAACATACTTAGTGTCATGCTGAGCAGGCCCTCGCCCACACACTTTTAGAACTGATCAATTAGCCGTGACGGCTGATATCATTACGCTAATGAATAAATGTACCGATCTGCGAACATTTAATCGCTGCAAACGCTTCCACCTCACCCACTAGCTCTAAGAGATGCCCGCGAATAAACTCTAAAGAATGCTAGTCATATCGAGCCAACGGCTAGTCTCACACGACCAATTGGTATCTACTAAATCGCTATTTTGAGAGCGTTTGATGACCAGGAAGCATTTTAGTACCCGCACAATTGACATGATGAGATCGTGAAAATCTCCTCATCTGCGTCGATCAAACCTCTTTCTACTAAACCAGATTTGGGAAATCTCATTCTAAAGGAGATGTCTGACTTGCCAACGAAGTCAGCTGAGAATGAACCGTCTTTTTTACCGACCCAAACAAAAAGCCCCGCCAATGGCGGGGCTTCTTTATTCTTAATTCGTTAGCTTAACTTAGAAAGTTTTAGTCGCATTCACGAAGAATGTACGTCCGCCGATATCGTAGCCAATACCGCCCAAGCTCGCCAAGTTGTTGTTATCTGTGAGTGGTGGCGCGTCGTTAAACACGTTGTTCACACCAACACGGAAGACATAGGAGTCTTTGGCGTAAGTCACAGAAGCATTATGCAACCAATAATCATCCAATCCATCAAACTGAATACAGTTCGGATCGCCATTCGCATCAAATGCGCCTAGCGCCTGAACACAGTTAGAGAAGAATGTGGTGACAGGATCAGTGTCAACTTCTCCAGTGTCGTTGTCGATGTTCTCAACCATGCTGGAGAGATAACGTGACTGGAAGAGTAGACCGAAGTCTTTCCAAGACAGTTGTTGAGTCAAGTTCAAGCGCCATTCCGGGTTACCATACTCGGTCAAGTTATCGTTAATGATGACACCATCAATGACAGCTTCTTCGACATCTTGCTCAAGAGACTGTGTAGCCCGGAAATTAATACCATAGTCAAACTCGTCTTCAGACATTGGCAGTGTGAAGTCGAAGCCAAACTCTGCGTTATAATCAATACCTTTAACAGTTTGACGTCCCAGGTTTTGGTTAAGGGCAGAGACGAACGTAATTTCACCGGAAGTCTCATCACCTGCAACACGAGGCGCACGCTCAATGAACGCACATGTTGGATCGTCGAGGTTTGGAGAGTTATAACAGCGGTTCACAATCGTGTTGGCTGTTAGCTGGTTCACTTCATCATTAATTTCGATCTCAAAGTAGTTAACCGCAAGTCGGAAATCGATATCCTCAATCCATGGCTGTTCAAATGTACCGCCGATAGAAAGAGCTTTGGATGTCTCAGGTTCCAACTCAGGGTTTGAACCACTTGCGACCTGTGTTGGCGAACCGAAGAACGCACCTGAAGAGGTACCAATTCCACTC
>CAYZGF010000091.1:0-3239 GCA_964477595.1 uncultured Algimonas sp. | reverse complement strand
AAGCTGTTGGATCGGTTGGCGTAAGGTTGAATGGTCCACCACCATTAGTACAACGCGCCAATAAATCAGCCGCACGCGTATCAGCCGACGGTACATAGACACGTACATTCGGTGTCGCAGGATCATTATCTGTATCGAGGAACTGATAGGCAATGCCTGGAACACGACACGGATCGTTTGGATTGGCAAACCCGGTTACACGTCCACCAAACTGCTCACCCAAGTTAGGCGCGCGGAAAGATGTACCATAAGAGGTACGGAAGCTTAACCAATCGGTAGGCGCATATACACCTTTGATGCTGTATGTTTCAGCTGAACCAAAATTGCTTTCACTTGTGTATCGACCAGCAAGGTTGACACTCAATTCATGCGCTAATGGTTTGTCTTTCAATAGCGGCAATTCAATTTCGCCGAAGACTTCTTCCAACTTACGTCTGCCATTAGCACCCGGGTCGTTAAAGAAGCCGAGGAAATCACCCGCCAGTGAGGTACGTGTTTCAATGATATCTTCACGAATTTCACCACCGAAACCAGCAACAATCATTCCGCCTGTTGGGATTTCAAAAAGATCACCAGAGACATAACCAGCAAGGATATTTTGCTTAACAATTGTGTCCGTCAAACGGTTCGGGAAAAGATACTCTGTATCCAATGCATCATCAAAGCGACCTTCGAACAAGAATGTCGGGCTCAAGAAATCCAATGGACGACATGGGATTGTTTGGCCTTCACCTGCAATAGCACGGTCTGCACAGACAGCTTCACCAGTCGCAGGGTCAATCGATGTGTTTGCCAGCGTTTGCTCCAGACGAGGCAAGTAAGGAATGCCGTTAACGCTGTCCTGACCGCTGGAACGAGAGTAGCTTGTATATACATCATAGGCCCAATTTTTCAGACCAACATTTTCCAAGAATGGAAGATCGCCCTTCAAGCCACCGATAAATCTTGCCTGAGCAACATTGGTATCGTTGATGAAACGAGATTGGAAAAAGAGTGTTGTTGGACCACCAAAATCGTTAAAAATATAGTCTCCAGGCAGCTCAATCGCGCCTTGGCCCGCTGTATTCGTTTCGGTTTCGCGTGTTGCATATGACGCTTCGAAGTAAGCCGTCATATCGCCATACAAACCTGTATCATACTCACCAAATGTAAACAGTGATGTCCGGTTAAAGTCTGGTGCAAATGCGGCATTCAGCTCTTCGGGGAACAGAAGAAGACGCTGTCCATCAGGATCATCCGGCTGGATCAGACCCGCCGTAATACCGATTGGCACGAAGTTTTCAGGGATTCCGCCGCCGACATTAGCGCCGTCTTGATATCCAACAAAGCCAAATGGTGAGATGGCAGAGCCAGCACCAAACGAGCCGGAACAAAGGTCAGGTTGGAACAACGTGCCGTCTGAACCCAAGGTAACACGGCTCAAACACCCACCCGCATACGGCTCGTAGAAGTCAACCAATGCACTTTCAGGATATCCCGCTGTACGACTATGCTCAGCTGCAAAAGTAACGAAACCTTTGTCATTGGAAACACCCGCTTTCAAAGAGAAGACTTCTGAATGGCCAGCATTTTTGCGAAGCCCTTCAGGCAAAGTTGCAAATGCATCCAACTGAAGACCTTCGAACTCACGTTGAAGTTGGTAGTTAACAACACCAGCAACCGCGTCAGAACCGTAGACAGATGAGGCACCATCCAGAAGAACGTCAACACGCTCAATCAGAGACCCCGGGATCAAGTTAAGGTCTGGTGCGCTAGGTGCGCCCCGAACACCAGCAGGTGCCAAACGGCGACCGTTAATCAAAACAAGTGTACGACCTGGATTCAAACCACGTAGAGAGGCGGTTGCAGAACCCGGACCGTTTTCAGAGAGGTTGCCTGCAGATGTAGAAAGACCCGTCGTAATTTGCTGACCTTGGACCACCGTCGTCTGACCAAGAATGTCAGCGGCATCGATAAGGCCGAGATCACGCGCAACTTCACCATCAATAACTTGAAGCGGTGACGCAGACGTGAACTCATTTCGACGCAAGCGTGAACCTGTAACGACGATCTCATCGTCCCTAGAGGATGACTCTTCTTCTTCATCCTCTACTATTTCAACAACTTCGTCGTCGAGCAAAGGATCTGCGTCCTGCGCGTTTGCTGAGAATGCGGCGCCGATAAGCACGCTTGATAGTATTGAGCTGTGGAGCAGCTTTGACTTAACTCGATAATTCATAATGAACCCCTTCCGAATTTCGATCTTGTTTTCATTTATTGAAGACATTGCCGTCCTTAGACTTTATTAAAAGAAGGCAATCAAGCTCTAACCTGACAAAAAAGTTAGAATAAAATCCAATCCGTAAAATTTCTTGGATTATGTTGCAAATTTATCACGACTGTTGAAAACCCTGATTTATCGAAAGAATTTTCTCGCACAGCGTTTGCTTCATCGCAGCATCGCACACGGCATCATATGTTGCCACGACACCGATTTGTGTCATAGAAAAGATTAAAAGCAGGCACTTAGATCAACATTAAACGGATTTAACGACAAATGATTCACAAGACAGACCGTCCAAAGCGCAAAGAACGTAATCTCATTTTATCGGCAACCCTTATCTCTGCCAGCATCTGCATGACTTCAAACGCTATTTCTCAGGACTCCGCTGTTGTTCCTACAGTTGCTAACTGCCAGACCATAGACAACCCAACACAAAGATTAGAGTGTTACGATCGACTATTTACGAACGACGCCTCAAACGCGGGCTCAGATGCTGAAGTTGAAAGAACCGTACCTTTTATAACCTCTCCTCTCGAAAAGACTGAGACAATGGAGGAAATTTTCGACGATAAGACCAAGACAAGTGATTTTGGAGATAGGTCTAAGAAGGACGAACTCACCAGACCCGTTATCTCCCCTCGTGAAGCTGAAAAAATAGCGAAAGCTCAGCCACCAAAAATTAAGTCAATTACACAGCGCGTTACCAAGATTGATACATTCGGATACAAAAAAATCCGGATTACTCTAGAGAATGGACAAGTTTGGGAACAGGTTGGGTCTGTGACCCAAAGGCCTCCAAAGCTATCTTCGAAGCGCCCTTTAACTGCCGAAATTCGCAGAGCTGCGCTCAATAGTTTTTCATTGCAATTTGACGGAAAAGGACGGGCAATCAAAGTTCGGCGCGTTCTTTAGGCGCCTAAGGCGCAACAAATGTCCGTATTTTCTGATTTTGATTGGTCCTGGCGGGATGTGCGCG
>CAYZGF010000090.1:0-8931 GCA_964477595.1 uncultured Algimonas sp. | reverse complement strand
CGACCCTCACCTTGGCAAGGTGATGCTCTACCACTGAGCTACGCCCGCTCATTAGATTTGCGTAGAAAACAAGCGATACACGCTCATTCCTTGGTAGGCGCGCCGTATAGACGCAAATGCGAGGCCTATTCAACCCTTTTTACAGAGCAATTTCACATCCGCCCAAACTCTGCTATGCCTGCGCCTTATTACAGGAGAGGAGAGCCAAAATGTTTAATGAAAAACTGGTCGCAACGGCCAAACAGCTGACTACCTATTGCCAAAGCGGCGATGAAGCCAAGGGTCTGGATGAGCTCTATGCGCAAGACTGTGTCTCAGTCGAGGCGCTGGATATGCCGGGCGGACCGATGGGTCGTGAGGCGCAGGGGCTGGACGCCATTCGCGGCAAGCACGCCTGGTGGGAGGCGAATAATGAGGTCCATTCCAGCACAGCGGAAGGCCCCTTTCTGCACGGGGATGATAGCTTCTCTCTCGTCTTCGAAATGGATGTCACGGATAAAAATTCCGGCGAGCGCGTGCAAATGAAAGAAGTCGGACATTATACCGTCAATGCCGAAGGTAAGATCATCCGAGAGGCATTCTATTATCCGCCTTTCGATTAGAGGGCTTTGAATAGGCCGTCCGATTGATCTAAACGTGTCGCCATGACGGCGACACCACATCCGCGCGAGCCCGCGCTTTATACACTTCTGGATCGGCTGAAGATTGCGCATCACACGGAAGAGCATCGCGCCGTCTTTACGGTTGCCGATGGAACTGATGTGAAAGCCAAACTGCCCGGCGGGCATTCGAAAAACCTCTTCCTGAAAGATAAATCCGGAATCTTCGTCTTGATCAGTGCGTTGGGCAGCACGGAAATTCGCCTGAACCAACTCCATAAACGGATTGGGACCAAACGATTATCCTTTGGCAAGCCGGACTCGCTCTTGGACTTATTGGGTGTTGTCCCCGGATCCGTGACGGTTTTTTCCGTTCTGAACGACACAGAACATAAAGTCCGCCTGATATTGGACAAAGCGCTTTTCGATCATGACGCCGTTTGGTTTCACCCAATGCGAAATACGGCCAGCACGCGAATAGCGCCGCAGGATATCGTAACATTCGCAGAGGCCACGGGGCACACACCAACTCTGATAGATTTTAGCGAGGACGTATTATGAGCTATGGTTTGACCGTTTTAGGGTCCGTGAACCTCGACCTGATTGTCCAAGTCGCAGAACTGCCCAAAGCGGGCGAGACCGTGACGGGCGGGGCCTATACAGCCCTGCCCGGCGGCAAAGGCGCCAATGTCGCCGTCGCCGCGAAAAGGCTGGGCGCGGAGACAGAGATTATGGCCGCGGTCGGCAATGATGATTATGCGGCGCAAGCGCTGGTCAATTTAGAAAAAGAGGGCGTCTATTTGGATGCCGTCCGACGCGTGGACGCACATACCGGCCTGGCTTTCATCACCGTCTCTGATGACGGCGAAAATCAAATCGCCGTCGCAAGCGGGGCGAACGCAGCTTACGCACCGGCGGATGTACCGAAGCTTTGTAGCGATGTCCTCATCACCCAATTCGAAATCCCGACAGACACGATCAAAGCCGCGCTTGATGGCTATGAAGGCTTCGTCACCGTGAATGCCTCACCCGTAAGGAACGGTGTTGAAGCCATTCTCAACCGCGCAGACCTCATCATCGTAAATGAGGGCGAAGCCGCTCATTATGATTTGGATGATCATCAAGGCTTGGTCGCGGTCACCTTGGGCGCGAAAGGCGCAAAGCTCTATCGGAACGGGAAGCGAATTGCCTCCGCAACGCCGCCCGAAGTCGACGTTGTTGATACGACGGGCGCCGGAGATGCTTTTGCGGCGGGCCTGACCGTTGCCTTGGCAGAAAAACAATCCCCGCAAGACGCTCTGGAATTTGCCTGCGCTGTTGGGGCCTTAACCGCCACGAAACTGGGCACACAAACGGCGAGTCCGACAAGGGCGGACGTGGATAGAGTTTTAGGGCGCTAGAAATTCGGTTTCATGTCGAAATACCGTTTCGGCATGGTCCCGCGCTTTCGCAATTCTTCCTCTGAACAGCCGCGTAATTCATGCGGAAAAACTGTCCATTCATCTGTTTCATGCACATAGAAATCCGGCGTCCGGTCCGTCAGATTTCGCTTAGGCTTATAAAAAATCGTCGCGACGCGAATATCTTCCGGCGTGTTTTTGCGACACCGCGCACGGACTTCGCGGATAATCGCATCAACACTGCGGCCACTGTCAAAAATATCATCAATAATCAGAAGGCGGTCTTCGGCATTAATCACATCGACAACATGTTGCAGACCATAGACTTGAACCTCGGGCAAAATCTCGTCGCCATCAAAACTCGTCGTCCGCGCACCATAGCTGGCCGTCCGAATGGCAAAATGATTGGTCGGTGTATCCAGCGTTTCCAGAACTTCCTGCACGGCGATACCAACGGGCGTCCCCCCGCGCCAAACGCCGAGAATAAAACTCGGTTTGAAGTCAGATTCGTGAATACGCAAAGCCAACTCAAATGAATCCCGCAAGAGCGCTTCCGCACTGACGAAGACTTTCTCAATATTCGGGGTAGGGTCGGCCATAATCGGGTCTTTATTCAAAATAGACAGGCGACATAAAGGAATGCTCGCTTCCCCTCAAACCTTTTCCTGCGCATAAGGCAGCATGGAAAACTCGTCTACCAAGCTTGGGCCCCTTATATTCGATTGCGATCCCGGACAGGATGACGCGATCAGCTTGATCATGGCGCTTTCTCCGGCCAGCGGTCTGGATATTCGCGCCATTACTGTTGTTGCGGGAAATACATCCGTCGAAAAATGCCAACGTAATGCCCGCATGATCGCCGAAATTTGCGGCCGTGATGACATCCCCGTTTTTGCAGGTTGTGACCGACCCCTGAAATATCCGCTGGCCACAGCCGAAGAAGTTCACGGCGTTGAAGGCTTGGACGGGCTGGAAATTTTCGAACCCGATCTACCATTACAAGACGAACATGCCGTCGATGCGATTATACGCTTGTGCCGGGAGCTTGAGAATATCGTCCTCGTGCCAACCGGACCTCTGACAAATATAGCGACGGCCCTCACCCGCGCTCCGGATATTGCGACGCGCATATCAGAGATCGTGATTATGGGCGGCGCCAGAACGGAAGCCGGGAATATCACGCCGTCTGCCGAGTTTAACATCTATGTCGATCCGCATGCGGCGCAAATCGTCTTTGCCGCACCCGTGAAGAAGACGGTCTTCGGATTAGACGTGACCCATAAGGCCCTTATCCAAGATAACCATGTCGACCGGATTGCCGCGCTGGGCACAACGATGGGCGAACGCCTCACCGCTATGCTGCGCAGCGATTATGCGGAATATGATCGTGCCAAGTTTGGGACGGCCGGGACACCCATACATGATGCCTGCACAACGGCCTATTTGCTGCAACCAGATATGTTCTCGTTCAAATCCGTGAATGTCCGAGTCGAGACTGATAGCGCCCTGACACGTGGACATACCAGTGTCGATTACTGGCAAATGACGGACGGTCCACGCGATACAAATTGGGCAATTGATGTCGATGCCAACGCCTTTTTCGAACTGATGATTGCTCAAATCGCGGCTTATCCCGATTGAACCTCTGATTGCCTCTTTTCAAAAGCCCTGATCTCGCTAAAAAGATTACGGCTGATAATTAAAGGGTGCAGTTTCATGTCATTTTGTATTGAATGCGGAGCGAAGTCTCCGGATTTCGCGAAATTTTGTCCGCAATGCGGAGCAGCGCTTGTCGAAATTGAAATGGCAGAAAGTCCTGCTCCAGCGCCCATCGCCGTAACAGCTGAAACGGAGAGTGTGACGGCTGGCACTACAGACCTACCGGATGTTGAGGCGCAAGAAGATATAGAGGATGCCGTCAACTCAGCACCGTCAGTTTCAGCGAGTCTTGCAGCTTCTGCCGACGTTACCGCAGACGAACCAAAATCAAAAACGGGGCTCCTGATTGGGGTTGGGCTCGCAGCTTTGCTGTCGGCAGGGGGCGGAGCTTACGCATTGGGATTGTTCGACACAGGGGATAAGGGCGCGACGCAATCAGCGTCCGCCCCCGTAGTCTCCACACCAACGCCTTTACCGGAAACTGAAACGATTGATCTCGACGAAGAGGGTAAAGATCCGATCTTGGCGGCCTATCAAGACGCTATCAAAACGGGCCGCATTTCTGACTTAGGCGAATTCGCGGCCAGCCATCCCGAAAGTAGCCTGGCAAAAGATGCGGAGACAGCTGCCTTTGCCTCATTAAACCGACAAAATTCCGTTTTAGCCTATTCCACCTTTCTCAAATTCTTTCCAAATGCGGACACATCCGCTTATCAGGGTCCACGCGCAAATGCTGATATAGACGAGACAATCGTCACGTCTGAGACGATTGAGCTTGAAACCGCCCCCTTAATCCGCAGCTCGATCACCACCCGAGCGGATGAGTTGGCTCCCTTCATTGAGCAGGGGAATAATGATTATGCCGTCGCGGTCATTGATGACATGCTGTCACTGACAGATTTGACAGAGGCCGAAGCCACCTATCTCTTGAATCTGCGGGCCAAAGCCGAAACCTCTGTCGGAATTGCGGCACCCGAAACATCTGAAGTGGTCTTGTCCGAAGCTGAGCCGATTTTAAAAGTCGAACCTGCCACACTGGAAATCACGACGCCCCCCACACAATCAGAGCCCGTTATAGAGGAAGCTGAAGCCGTGATTGCCGAAAATGTCGAAGCACTGGCAGAGATAGAGCCAGAGGCGACGACAGCTGTTGAGATCGAACCTCCGGCTCCTGAGCTGGCTTACGACACAGCAGCAAAGCCTCTGGAGCGCTTTGGCGCTATCACACCGGATGCAGCCACTGAACCCGGCGAATGCGATATGACATTCTCCGTCGACACGTCCGGAACGCCAACAAATATTACCGCATCTTGTACAGACCCCTTATTTATCATGCCTGCGACGGAAACGGTCGGGGATTGGTCTTATGCCCCTGCCACTCTAAACGGCGTTGCGGTTCAACAAGACGGTGTCATTGTCAAAATCAAATTCCATTTGGAATAAGGGTAGATCGCTCACTGTCTTGTGACCTGCCGATTTTGGGGAACACCCGATGCCCTCTTGAATTGGACCAAGTGACCCGCCACATGCGGGTGGAATTTTTGAAAAGTGAGGTCCTATGACAGACACGACGACTGATATTGTCAAAGACAGTTCCGATATGGCCTTTATGGCCGATGTGATTGAAGCCAGTTCCGACGTTCCCGTGATCGTCGATTTCTGGGCGCCTTGGTGCGGTCCTTGTAAGCAGCTTATGCCACGACTGGAAAAGGCCGTGAAAGCGGCAGACGGCAAAGTCAAACTCGTCAAAATTAATACGCAGGAACATAATGGCGTGGCCTCGCAACTCGGCGTGCGCTCAATTCCCGCCGTTTATGCCTTTAAAGACGGCCAACCTGTTGATGGTTTTATGGGCGCGCAACCTGACACAGCCCTGCAAGAATTTATCGCGCGTCTGACAGGTGAAACAGATCCTAAAGAAGAGGCGAAAACACTTGTCGCGCGGGCACGTGACAGCTTGGCCGCAGGCGACCCGGGTGGCGCGGCACAAGACTTTGCCGGCGCGCTTGCGCTGGATGATGAGAATGCCGCCGCACGCGCGGGACTGGCGCGGCTTTATATTGACGGCGGGAATGATGAGGGTGCGCTACAACTCCTCCAAGACGCGCCAGAATCTGTTTTGGAAGATCCAGAGATCACGGCCTTAAAATCTAAATTCGATTTACGCCCCGCCCCGGATGAAGACGATCCAACGGCTGAGCTTGCGGCTGCAGTCGAGGCAAAGCCGGAGGATCTGGATGCACGGTTAGAGCTGGCCAAGGCCCTTGTTGGCGCAGGTCGAAACGCGGAAGCCGTTGACCATCTGATTTATTCGATCGGTAAAAACCGTGCGCATGACGGCGAAGCCGCGCGCCTGTTCCTGCTAACGATTTTCGAAGCCGAGGGCACGGACTCAGATGTCTCCCGCGACGGACGCAAGCGCTTGTCCTCTGTCCTTTACACTTAGTCAGTCAGTTTGTGGAATTGACAGGAGGCTCAAGGTTTCCCACCTTCCCTCTATGAGCGCGCATTATAAATCTCTGGCCCGACGGACGAACCCCGAAAGCGTGGCCCTCTTTCCGCTGAACGGAACGGTGTTACTGCCGGGCTGTGATCTCCCTCTGAATATATTTGAGCCGCGCTATTTGAACATGATCGATGATGCGCTGCGCAGTGAACGCCTGATCGGCATGGTGCAATCGCGGGGCGACACACTTGTAAAAATCGGTGGATTGGGACGTATTTCTCAATTCTCTGAGACTGAAGACGGGCGTTATCTGGTCGTTTTGAAAGGCCTGAAACGCTTTCATCTGGGCGAAGAGTTGAAAGTCACCACCCCTTACCGCCAAGCCAAAATCAGCTTTGACGGATTTGAAGCCGACGCCGATACACATGACGCGAAACAAACCAGTGAAGCCTTGTCCGAGTCCGGGCGTTCTGACCGGGCGGCCCTGACGGTTGCCATGAAATCCTTGGCCAAAGCCGTGGGCGTTCAGGTGGAATGGGACTCACTGAAAGAAATACCGCTCCCGCTGCTGATCAATCAAGCTGCCATGATTTCGCCGTTTCAGCCCGAAGACAAACAGAGCCTGATGGAAGCCGGAACGAGCGATGAACGTCGCAGGCTCCTTATCGGTTTAATGCATTTATATGCCGGACAAATTGGCGGCGAAGCCGGAGATCAACCCACACAATGACGCAAGACACACCCAAGATGGACCCAAAAATGTTGAGCAGCCTCGTCTGTCCAAAGTCACGTGGTCCGTTGACCCATGATACAAAGACCAATGAATTGATTTCCAAGAAAGCGAAACTCGCTTATCCTATTCGCAACGGCGTTCCGATTATGCTGATCCATGAGGCCCGCGCATTATGAGCGACCTGACCGAAGCTGAACGCGACGCGTTGGATGCGGCGACCTTCCGCCGCCTCCTGAAACATCTGGATGAAAACCGAGACGTCCAAAATATCGACCTCATGATCCTCGCCAATTTCTGTCGAAACTGTTTGTCCAAATGGTGGTTGGCCGAAGGCGAAGAGAAAGGCCTGGACATAGATTTAGATGACGCGCGCTTGCGCGTTTACGGCATGGATTACCGCGAGTGGAAAGCCAGCCAGCCAGAGGCCACAGCTGAACAAATCGCTGCCTATAACGCCCGGACGAAAGGGTGCTGAGTTGGGTCTGCCTTCAATTT
Organism: uncultured Algimonas sp.; assembly: GCA_964477595.1. GTDB lineage: Bacteria > Pseudomonadota > Alphaproteobacteria > Caulobacterales > Maricaulaceae > Litorimonas. The sequence goes on along the minus strand of CAYZGF010000090.1, from coordinate 1,599 downwards.
AGGAATTCATTAAGATATGGGTCAAATTCATTCAGATCTAGGAAAGAAAGTGAAGCTCTACGCCCGTAAAGCCAGCTTTTTTGACGACGAGGTGGATGAATTTGGCCATACTCCAAAGGGGCGGGGCACTTTGGCCTCATTATGGCGTCGAAAATGCTCGAAATTGCCAGCAGTTCCTTGCGCTTTTCTTCTTATACTGAGGCCAAATCGCCTCCGTCTTAATAATTTCCTAAATTGAAGGCAGACCCGAATGACTTACAACCCCCATCATGATTATGCCGATGCCAGCCAGTGGCGCGGCACCACGATTTTGACAGTGCGCAAGAACGGCAAAGTCGTTGTCGTTGGCGACGGCCAAGTCAGTGCAGGCAACACGGTGATGAAAGCCGGCGCACGCAAAGTGCGAACTTTAGCGGGCGGTACTGTCTTGACCGGATTTGCAGGCGCGACAGCGGATGCCTTTGCCTTGCTGGAACGACTGGAAGCGAAATTAGAAGCTCATCCCACGCAACTCGCCCGCGCTTGTGTCGAGCTGGCGAAAGACTGGCGGACAGATAAATATTTACGCCAATTGCAAGCCATGATGATCGTTGCGGATAAGTCAGAGACCTTTGTTCTGACCGGGAATGGCGATGTCGTTCAACCCGATACAGCCGAAACGGGGTCAGGTATTACAGCGATTGGCTCAGGTGGGAATTACGCCCTCTCGGCCGCGCTTGCCATGGATGAATATGAAACCGATGCCGAAACCCTCGCCCGAAAAGCTATGGGAATTGCGGACCGGATTTGCGTGTTCACAAATAATAATCTGACGCTGGAAGTCCTGAAAACGGATTAGACCAACCACGCCTTATTGGCGGGTAAACCTGATTCCACTTTCAGCTTTGCGCCATCTAACTTTCCGCATGCGAGGGATGTCAAAAGGCTCTCATCCGCGTCTTGAAGCTTGGCATAAAACCGCGTGCCGTCCTGCAATTGCCCGATCAAAATGGCTCCGACAGGTTCGCCGCGTTTATATTGGACAATATAGCTTTCCATCTCGGCTTCACCGGAGGGCGTTGATGTTTGTCCGGGCGAAGATTGTGCTGCTATAGCTGACGCAATCTTTTCCTTATCTGCAAAGACGTCCCCCGCTGCCCATTCAGTCGAATAGATACCCACGGCTTGTTTGCTCATCCAGCCGCCATTCCCATGGGCGAGTCCCAACGATCCCGGGTCGCGGCGGCAAGCGCTGACGACTTCACAAATCCCGTGCAGCGTATAATTATTTCCGGGACCCCCAAAGAAAGGAAGCCCGCCCGTCAAGGTCATCGATTTGCCTTTTCGGCCTAATTGCGTAGCGGCCTGATCCACGACGCACGGAAAGCAGGAATAAATATCGGCATGTTGGATGTCGGACGGGTTCACATTCGCCGCACCTAAAGCTTCGTGAATGACGAGGTCCATCGCAACACTTCGGGATAAATCTATCCGGTCGAGCATGAGCTTTTCTTGTGCCTCCGCATGACCGCGCAGGAACACCCATTTTTCGCGCGGAATATTGTGCGCTTTGGCGTCTCCAACCGTGGTCATGATAACGGCAGCCCCTTGGTTCACCGC
>CAYZGF010000089.1:0-8944 GCA_964477595.1 uncultured Algimonas sp. | reverse complement strand
CAACGCGGGCTGTCCAGACGCGTTCCAAAACCGCATCATCTTTTGCCCAGAGTACGGCGCAAGGTTGCGAGAAACGTCCCCAAACTTGGCTCAAAAACGCGCGCGAACTGCACCGCTTTTCAAATTCGGGCAGGCTCAGAATACTATATTTGCAAGTTGAGACTGTGCCGTCTTCAGATGTGTGCTCCACATAATAAACGGCAGGCGGGATGAAGCGGTTGATGAGGGCGCGCGGACCTGTCCCGTGGGTTTTACGGTAGCTGTCCACCAACACATAGAAATCCAGCATCTTTTCTGAATTATCCAACTCCCGCAGGGAGCTGCCATAATAGACCATGGCTTGTACGCGGCCATCATGACGCGCGCGGATCAGGTTCATAACCTCGGTCACACGCGCAGGCGGATCCAGCGTTTCGCTTTTGATGATATCAAGGACGGAGGCCATATTAGGTAAGAAATGTCACAGGACGGGTTGCGCGAACAGTAAACTTGCCTGACGGAATTGAAAGGAACTCGCCGTCGAGGACGATGTCGCCTTCATAGTAATAGGAAAGTTCATCGACGCGTTTCGAATACAGCCCGTCCGGACTGCGGTCTTTGGATTTGAGACCCATCCAGATTTGGAGGATATTCTTCGCCAAGCCCTTATAGCTTTCATCCACCCAGGTGACGCGCAGGGGTTCTTTGCCCTCGCCCCAGAACGGATCAAGGCCCATGATCAAGCTTGGGAGTGTAGTGACGACAGTGCCGAGATGCGGGCCGTCATAAAGGTCGTCCATGCGGACGGGTGTAATCTGCATCAGGGCATCATCATCACCTCTGACACCCTTTAAAATGCCGCCCAAGACAGCGGCTGACCCGCCAATGCCTTTGCGGTGGAGTTCTCCCGTTGTGTAGCGGGTGATTTGCGGGATCGCCCCGGTAGAGAAAAGAAATCCGGCATAGCTGGGGCCTTCACTATCAATGACATTGAGCAGAGGCATATCCACAGCATCCATTGGGCCGTCCAATGCGGATTTCACGGAGCGTGCGCCTGCGGATTTGAGGCCGATGTTTTTGGCGACTTGGTTCGTCATACCGCCCGGAACGATAGAAAATGAGGGGAAGGTTTCGAACTTATCGGCTTGATAGAGGAATGCCGAAATCACGCCTTGGACGGTTCCGTCTCCGCCCTCAATGACGACGTGGTCTACGCCGTCCGCAGCGGCTTTAGTGACAGCAGACGGAAGCGCATCAAATGGGTCCAGACGGAAGCAGTCCGTGTCTGTCTCTGCGGCGAGAGGCTCTAAAACGGAGCCTTTCTTTGAGACCCGCTCTGACAGCATATTGACGATAAAGAGACGAGCCACGCTGCGCGGACCTAAAGCGTTTCTGTACGCAGAAGCATAAAGGAGCCGCCAATGCCGAAGACGAGCAAAGGCAAAGCAATGGCCGGCCAAACGGCAACGCTGCCGGAGGCTGCGAATGTCGCCATGGCCCCGTCAAAAATGAGGAAGATAAAGGCCATCGTAATACCCAGGATAAGGGTCTTGCTGCCCGTATCTTCGCGCCCTGTGCGTTGCATCAGTGCTGCGCAAGCAATCAGCAGAAGAAAGGCCGCGAGAGGGCGGGTAATCCGGTGTGCGTGCCAAAATTTATAGGCAAAGCTAGGCTTTGATCCGCTATTCCCGCGTTTCGAGAAATTCCGCATTTCCGACAAAGAGAGATCGCGGGGTTCAGCGGCCAAGCGCGCGATAGAGGTCGGGTTTTGACGCGTTTCCCAGAGGCGAGGGCCTTTCACAGGCGCAAAAACGCGAGTTTCTCCATCGGCGCCTTTTACTTCCAATTCTTCAACACCGCTCAGCTCCCAATTAGGATTTTTATAGCTCGCTTGTTCCGCATGCCAGATGCGGTCGACATTTCCGTCTTCATCCCGGAAGAAAAACCTTAAATCCCCAAGCGTGTTATAGTCTATCCGTTCCGTGGCGCGCACAATCCGGCCTCTGTCTTCCAGCCAAAGTGGATTTTCTGATGTAATATTTTTGACCTTATATTCGCCAATGCCCCATGTTTGCAGAGACCGCACCGCAGGTGCCATCGCGAAATCAATAAATGTAATGGAAACAAGAGAGGCGCCAATGACGGCAGGGGTAAGGAGCATGACTTGCTTCGTTGCAGAAATGCCAAAGCCGAGGAGGGCGACAAGCTCATGCTGACGGATGAGTTTCACAAATGTCATGAGCGTGGCGACAACCAGAGTGAACACAAATATCCGGTCAAAAATGACAGGGGCGCGAAGGAACATATAGCGGAATGTATCAGCGAAACCGCCACCGCTTTTGACGATATCTCCCCCATTGGCGAGACTGTCGAGCAAGCCGATCAGGGTCAAAAACCCGAAAACCATCGTCAGCCATGTGATGATAAATGTTTTGGATATGTAAGCTGCGAGCTTAAACATCGCGTTTCATCCGCCGTCGGTTGGTGAGGCTTTGAAAGCCTGAAACAATCTCGCCTTTGATGTGACCCACCCAATGGGAGAATGAGGTGAGAGGGGGCTGACCCATTTTATAGGCGCTCTTCCAGAACAGGATAAATGCGAAAATAGCCACGACGATGATAATGCCCCAAATGCCAAGCCAAGGCGGTATCTTTCCTGCAGCTCCCAAGGATTGACCGAACTCCAAGGCTTTTTGCAAAGACACCAGAAAGACAACGCCAACGAAAATACCTGCGGAAGAGGGATTTCTCCCATAGTTCAAACCGAACGGCACCGCGATAAAGGGAAGGATGAGCAGGAGAACAGCTTTCGATAAACGCAAATGTAACATCGCATTATTCGTGTTCATATCGATGACATTGGTCGTCGTTCCATTCCGGTTCGCAAAGAGTTCAAGAGACGTCATTTCGCGTTCGTCATCACCACGCAGACGATATTGGGTCACGCTGGCAGGTCTGGATATAGATGTTCCATCGGCGGAAACTTGGCCGGATAGAGTATTTTCCATGATCGGAAATCCCTGACCTTTAGCCAAATTCAAGATTGGATAGCCTTCAAGAACATTAATTTCGCCAATGCCCGCCGTCGTTATGCGGTAGTTTTTCAGCCCATCGACGTCTTCACCTTCCTCATAAATGAAGATGGGCCCGATTTCACCGTCTTCCCCGTCAGTGCCCGCGAAGAAAGTCTGTTGATCAACTTTCGTGAACGTCCCTTCGCGCAGGGCGGCGGTGAAGCTTTGTTGTTTTACGAGATCGAATGTCTGGCGATATTTATACCGTCCGACAGGCTGTAAATACCCTTCTACGAACATGGTAATGCCCGACAGGAAAATCGCCAGAAGGATAAAAGGTTTCGTCATGTGAAAGAGTGAGACACCTGCGCCCAATGCTGCAGTTAGTTCTGACGACTTGGAAAGGCGGTCAATCGTAATGATCGTGCCCAGCAAAAGAGCAATTGGGACGGCCATGCCGAGATAATAGGGCAGGAGGTTCACAATCATGCGCGTGGCATCACCACCCGGATTGGTCGAGTTTGTGACGATCTCGAAAATGCGCAACAAACGTTCCAGCAGCAGCACGCAGCAAGCGAAAACCACCAGTCCGCCAATACTAATCGCGGCGTTTTTCAGGATATAACGGTTCAGTCGGCCCATATAACAGGTCTGTGATTACGCCTTTACGCTCAACGATGTATTTCCCATATGGAAAGGGATCGCCCAGTTTTGGGCATATTCTGGCTTAGGAAAATGGTGCTATGAAATCAAACACCTATCTGAGAAAACTTGCTAACGCTTTCGTCATGATTGCCGTTATCGGAGCCCCCGGTTTCGCGGTCGCGCAAAGCAGTGGCGACGAAGACGAAAAGCCGCTTTCCGCAATCGGCATTGAAACCGGTCTTGAGCTTTATGACAAAGACAAATCAGACACCTGCGTCCCGGGGGCGCTGCAAATCCGCGTGGATGTTCATAATGTGTCCGAAGGCGGAATTTTGAAGCTGGAGCTCTTTGGCGAAAATAACTTCCTGAAAAAGGAAGGGAAACTGCGCCGCATTCGCGTGCCTGCACAAGATGGACCTCAAAGAGTTTGCATTAATCTGCCTCGTCCCGGCGAATATGCCGTGGTTGGATATCATGACAAGGATGGTGACCGCAGATTGAAAAAAGCGTGGAATTTTAAGCCCAAAGAACCATACGGTCTTTCTAATAATCCTAAAATCAAGTCACTTCGTCTGCCTAAATTTTCTGAAAGCGGTTTCTCGGTTCCGATGGAAGGCGTCGATATCGACATTCATCTGGTTGACCTTTAGGCCCAAGGCGCGGATACCCGCCCGAATATAAATCGGGCTGGAGGGGTTTGTGTCAGCCGTCACAAAAGACATTGAAATTCTGAAAGTCGAAAGCGCGTCAGAGATTAAGCGGTTTCTCGACTTACCTTACGAGCTTTATCGTGGACAGGCAGCATGGGCGCCGCCCCTTCGCTTGGAACGAAAAGAGCAACTCGATCCGCAGAAAAATCCTGCGGCGCGACATCTGGACCGCCAATTATTTCTGGCTGTTAGGGACGGCCAAGATGTGGGCCGTATCACCGCGTTCACAAATCCGGATCATGATAACCAACATGACAGTGAAACCGCCTTTTTCGGATATTATGACGCCATTGATGATAAGGCCGTTTTGGCCCGATTATTGGAAGTCGCTGAGCATTGGGCGCAGCAAAAAGGACGAAGCCGATTAGTCGGGCCCGCGCAATGGGGTGTTAATGAAGAGGTCGGATTGCTCGTCGACGGATTTGAACATCCAAATGTCGTGCTCATGTCATATGGTCAGGCCTATTACGCACCTGCCGTAGAAGCTGCCGGTTTCACAAAAGCTGTCGATATGTTGGCGTTTCAAGCGGATTTACATGAAGGTTATCCGCGCCCGAAAATGACCCGTATGATGGTCGATTACGCCAAGCGGTCTGACGCGATTACATGGCGAACATTGGATCCAAAGGACTTTAACGGCGAAGTCGAAAAAGCCATGCATATTTTCAATGATGCTTGGTCAGATAATTGGGGCTTTTTGCCGTTCCCCGATGAGGCCATTCAGCATTTAGCGAAAGAGATGAAGCCGCTTATCGCGCCAGAACGCTTCCTCATGGGATCGATTGATGGGGAACTCGCCGCGTTTTTATGCCTTTTGCCCGATTTGAATCAGCTCACACGAGGCTTTGACGGTAAGTTATTGCCGTTTAATTGGGCCAAACTGATTTATCGTTTGAAAACGCAAACTGCAAAGCAGGCGCGGATTCCTTTGATGGGTTTGAAAAAGAAATTTCACAATACGCGAAAAGGTCTCGCCCTGATTGCAACGCTTTGTGAGGAATCGTTTGAAGTTGCGCGCCAAGCTGGCTTTACCCATTGCGAGTTGTCGTGGATACTTGAAGATAATGAAGGTATGATTTCAATTTGCAAACAGGCCAGTGCGAAACCTTACAAAACCTACCGCATGTATGAAAAACGGATTGATTAAATGACGAAGGCGGTACTCATTCTGGCCGGACAGCGCGAGGGCGTTGTTGATCCGCTTTGCGAGGCGGCGGGCGTTTCGCATAAGGCAGAAATTCCCGTCGGAGGCACAGCCATGCTGGACCGTGTCGTCAATGCGTTGAGTGAAGCGGATCTGGGGAATAAATTATATATATCAGGCTATTCAGGTAGTGAGTTAAAGCAGGTCTCTAACGGGAGTGGTCCGGCTGATAGCGTTGCGCTGGGTCTGGACGAGATTGAAAAATATCCGTGTCTGGTGACAACATGTGATCACGCGCTTTTAACGGCTGATATGGTGCATAGCTTTATCGAGGGTGCTGAGGAGGCCGGAACAGACATCTGTGTTGGACTCGCCACGGAAACGGTTATCCAAGCGGAATATCCCGAAACAAAGCGGACCTATATCCGCTTTTCTGATGAGGCTGTCTCAGGATGCAACCTGTTTTACATCGCGAATGCGGACGGATTGAAAGCCATTGCCTTTTGGCAATCCGTGCAACATTTACGTAAAAACCCGTTGAAATTGGCAAAGAAAGTCGGGGTTGGCATTGGGTTGAAATATGCTGCGGGGCGTCTGAGCCTAAAAGGCGCCTTTGATTATGCAGCTGAGCGTATCGGCATCACGGCTGCGCCTGTTCTATTGCCCTTTGCGGAAGCGGCGATTGACGTCGATAAACCGTCCGATTTGGACTTGGTTGAAGATATTCTGAGTCGAAGAGCGTCATGAGTCAGCCTGATCTTTCTATTCTCTCAACAAAAAGCGTCGAAAAACGTGTCGCCGCCAATGCGGGGCTGATGGTTGGCTCTAAGGCTCTGGCGGCTATATTCGGACTTTTGGCTCTGCTAATTGCGTCCAAGTCACTGAGCATCGCTGCGCTCGGCGTAATTCTCTTCCTGCACGCATATCACTTGCTCTTCGCTCAACTCGCGACATTTCAGGCGTGGCAGACAATCATCCGCTTTGGCATGGAAGATATCCATAATGAGGATGCTACCGGGCTAGCGAAACTCATCAAATTTGGATTTAAACTGGATTTGATCTCTGCTGTCGTGGCGTTTTCAGCTGCCGTCGCGCTGTTTCCTGTTTTTATCTTGCTTCAGGATATGTTCCCGGCTGTCTTTGATAAGCTGCCCGAGGATTTGGACATGCGGAGTCTATATCCGATGGCAATTCTCTATTGTTCCATGTTGCTAATACGGGTTCGTGGATCTTCTATTGGTGTTTTCAGACTATTTGATCGATTTGATGTGCTGGCATGGCACGCGATGATTATGACAGGCGTGCGCTTGGTCGGTGTAGTGATCGCGGCATTGATGGGGGCGGGATTAGAAGGATATCTCTTAGCCTGGTTCATTGGGTCGCTGGTGGATTATCTGGCGCTTCCTATCTTGGCTGGGCTGGAATTGGCGAAACGAAATTTGCTCGGACTATTCTGGTACACAAAATCCAGTATTTTCCGTCAACGCAAAGGTGTGTGGCCCTTTGTATGGAAAGCGAACATCGACTCTTCCTTGGCGGCTTCCAACGTGCATCTTCCTGTATTGCTGGTCATGGGGGTCTTTGGTCCTGTCTGGGTTACAGTTTACCGTTGGGCCGAAGAAATTGCTAAGCTTCTGTCAGAAGGCTTTAAGCTTCTTGATCATGTCATTTATCCTGAACTGGCCAAAATGGTCAGTGCGGGTGAGGCGACCAAAATCTGGCGCTTAGTTATGCGCTCTGCGATAATTTTATTGTCTGTAGGTCTGCTGGCGTCTCTCTTCATTTGGCTCTCCTTGGGCCCGATATTTGGATATTTTCTGTCCGATGATTACCGCGAGGTTGCGCCTCTGGCGTCACTCCTCGTCCCGGCCGCTGCTTTGCTCGGAATGGCGGCGCCGCTATATCCCGTTTTATATGCAACGGATCATCCGGAACGCGCTATTTATGCGCGGGGTGCAGGTGTTCTGGTCTATATCATTTCTTTCTTTGCGCTGAGTGCTACGATTGGACATATGGCGCCGGGATGGGCCGCAATTGCGGGGAATCTCGTCGCGGTTGGATTGGTCATGTGGTTGGCGAAACAGGCTTTGGATAAGATCGTAAAACAGCAGGAAAACGGAGGTGTCTCTATAGAGGCTTCGGCTCCGGGCTTTGGCCTCATTGGCGAGAGCGACGCGCGCATTTGGGGGTTGCCTGTGCGCGAGTGGCAAACACGCGCCTTTAAAAAAGCGGGCGCAGATGTGACGCTCCCGCTCGCTGTAGAGAGCCGTGGTCTCTGGCATCACATTGATTGGATCATGAGCGCAGAGCTCTCAAAATCTTTCGCCGTCACGGATCGTCTGGCACTCGTCGAAAGCGGAACCGTGGTGAGCCTGTCCTCAGCCACGCAGGAAGAAGCTGAAGCCTTTATAGGCAAAGGCGTCCATCTCTTGGCCGGCACGGATTTTACGGTTGTTGCGCCATCAGATGTAAATGACGGCTATATTAAATCCTTGCGTAAGCAAGAACCGCCTTACGTGCTGGATACGAAATCGACACCGATTTTGGACATTATGCGACGTCAGTTCAAAAGCTCTTATAAAGGCATTACAGATTTCGTGACGAAATGGTTTTGGCCCGTTCCGGCCTTTTACGTCACAAGGCTTTGCGCTTTCCTCCGTTTATCGCCGAACCAAGTCACGACAATCGGGTTTTTCCTGATGCTGGCGGCGACTTATTTCTTCTGGAATGCCCATTGGGCTCTGGGTTTCCTTTGCGGGTGGACGATGACATTCCTCGATACGGTCGATGGAAAATTGGCCCGTACAACTATGACCTATTCCAGCTGGGGTAATATCTATGATCACGGTATTGATTTAATCCATCCGCCATTCTGGTATTGGGCTTGGTTTGTAGGCTTAGGGGGCGTCTATGGTCTTTCAGAGCCCTTATTTATCGCGCTTCTTGCCATCTGGATTGGCTATATTGTCGACCGCGTGATTGAAGGCATCTTCATGCGCCAACATGGTTTCCATATTCATGTCTGGACCCGCTTTAATTCCGGTCTTCGTTTCTTTATCGCGCGTCGAAACCCGAACACCTTTATCATGATGATTGGTATCATGCTGACGGCAATTTGGGCCGGGGCGGGGTATTGGGCTTTCCTGATTATCGCGATTTGGACTTGGATTTGTATCGCGGCGAATTTTGTTACCTTAATTGCAGGCTTTTTCGCAAAACGTCCTATTGCCAGCTGGATGGATGCCTAAACCGTGCAACGTTACGCCGTTTTTGATCTTGATGAGACAATAACGACCCGTGGCACTTGGGGGCGATTTGTTTCTCAAGCTCTAAGGGACAAACCCGGTCGGTTGTTAGGAATGTGGGCCAGAGCCGGCATTGCGCAATTTGTCTATAAGGGCACGCCTAAGGAAAGAATTTCCGTCAAACGCGGCATGTTGCGCAGGAGTCTG
>CAYZGF010000088.1:0-8965 GCA_964477595.1 uncultured Algimonas sp. | reverse complement strand
GTTCTGCTGCTGAGGCGACCAAGCTCGCGCGGCGCGGATCATCAGCGGGCAGGGCGCGGGCGATATTATAGAGGTTCCAGGCGCGGGACAGATTCACCCCGTCCAGATGGACCAGTTTCCCGTCACTCGCATCCAACACAATCGCCGGGGCCAACCAATCTGTTGATCCGTCGGTCGGAATGTTGGGAAGATTAAGTGTGAGCCACTCTGCATAGTCTTCTTTGCCTGCAATCACGCGCCGCATGAGATCCGCCGTCATCAGGCAGGGCGAGAGGAAATCCTCGCCTGAGGGTTCATAGCTGATTGGGCAATTTTCATCATAATCATGAAACTTCGCCGATTTGCCCCGCAACATGGACGCAAATTCTTCATCGCCGGCGACCTCTGCCCAATCCAGCATCAAGGTGAAGGCAAATGCACTCTGATTATGTGTGCCGAGGCGGATGGGATAGGCGAGTTTTGGCAGCCAGTCTTTTGTGGCTTTGACGATGTCGGCTTCCAATGGCTCCAACGCCGCCAACCAGCGTTTCGCATTTGGGTCTTCATATTCGCGCAGTTCTGCGGTCAGCTGTAGCACCCAAGCCCAGCCATAGGGCCGCTCCCACGACCCCCGCGCCGCGCGGCGGAAATTGGCCAACTCGCCCGCAACATTCTCCGGCGTTATATTGGCATCTAATTTGGCAATCGCTTCTGTACGCCACGCTGCGTCTTGCGGACCGACGCGGAGTTGCCGCACGAGGAGCCAATGCCCGTGAACGGCGCTATGCCAATCGAAACAGCCATAGAAAACGGGGAAGAGCTCCTTGGGCCGCCCGATCTCTTCGGCTGTATCGGTTGTCCGGGAAATCTTGTTTGGAAATTCCTGCTCTACGCAATCCAACGCCAAGCGTGTGAAACGCTCAGAGAGTTCAGCCGAAATCTCCGTCGGAAAAGATAAGGTTTCGGGGGCCGGCGTGGGTGTTTGCGCTTCGGCGCATCCGATGAGCAAGATAGCGGGCAGGAGATAATGTTTCATGATGCGCTTATGGCAGGCTCTTCGTTTGTCGCAAGGCTTCGAACACCGTAACCGCAACAGAATTAGACAGGTTCATGGACCGAGCGCCAGCCATCATGGGGATCACAACGCGGGCATCGGCGCGGTCATGCACAAATTCCGGCACGCCTGATCCTTCCGCTCCGAAAATCAGCGTGTCATCCGGTTGAAATACAAAATCGGGAAGGGGTGTTGCGCCTTTCGTCGTGAGCAGGACTTGCCGTCCGGAGGCCGCTTTTAAATAACTCTCCCAATCCAAAGCGGTTTGTAAACCACCCGGAACCGCATAATCCATCGCGGCGCGGCGCATGCGCTTATCACCCAGTGGAAAGCCACAAGGCTCGATCAGAGTCAGGCCGACATTAAAGCAGGCACAGCTCCGCATGATAGACCCAACATTTCCGGCAATTTCGGGCTGATATAAAGTGACACGCATGCGCGCCGCATAGCGCCGACGGAGGAGGGGGCGCAAGACGGGGTTGCAAATTTGTAGCATGGTCAAACGGCTCTGCGCATATTACCGATAGAATTATGACCGAGACGAACAAACCGCGCCGGGACTTTCTATTTGTGACCACAGGTGCCGTCGCCGCAATTGGTGTAGCTGCCGTCAGTCGCCCTTTTCTCGGCCATATGGCGCCTGCTGCAGATTCTGATTTGGTTGCCGGATTAGAAATTGATCTGTCTTTGTTGAAAGAGGGGGAACAGATGACGGTCAGTTATTTGGGTCGTCCGGTGGCAATCCGGCACCGGACGCCTGCCGAGATTGAAGCCGCCCAAGCCGATGATAGGGCTGAGATGATCGACCCGCAAACGGATCGACAGCGCCTTCGACCTAAGCCAGATGGGAGTTTCGATCCGCGCTTCCTCGTGGTCCGCCCGATCTGCACACATTTCGGGTGTGTTGTGGTAGGTGAGGCAGGCCGTCATGACGGCTGGTATTGCCCCTGTCACGGTGCGAATTTCGATACATCGGGCCGTGTCAGAAGTGCGCCTGCGCCACTCAATTTGGAGGTCCCTGATTATTTTTGGCAGACCGATACATCCATTACCTTGCGCAGACGCACTGTTTTTGAGCCTTCATAAAGGAATTCAGCTGTAATCCGTCCCCAAATTGCGGCGAGTTGCCGCGAATACAGGCTGGCAATCCATATTATATAAGTCTAAAGATCGCCGAAATTATATAGACTCGCCTATTACAGGCCAAAAAGGAGTGGACGCCCACATGTCCGAGAGTTCCACAACGCACGCTGCAACAGAGCTGGAAGACGGTTCTAAGCGCGATTTCATCTTCCTGGCGACAGGGGCGACAGCCGCTGCCGGTGCTGCTGCCGTCGGTTGGCCGCTAGTGGCTCAAATGGGCAAGGCTGCAGATACGCTGGCAGCCGGGTCTATCGAAATCGACTTGTCCAAAATTGCATTGGGTCAGCAACTGAAAATGCTGTGGCGCGGTAAACCCGTCTTTGTACGACACAGAACACCGGAAGAAATTGAAATTGCGGTGAACACGGATGTTGCAGACTGTCCCGATCCGCAAACGGATGAAGAACGTCTGGTGCCTGATACAGATGGTAACCTACGTCCCGAGTTCTTGGTCATGGTGGGTGTATGTACCCATTTCGGCTGCGTCCCTGTTGGCGAAGCCGGTGATTTCGATGGCTGGTACTGCCCATGCCACGGCTCACATTACGATACTTCGGGTCGCATCCGTAAAGGACCGGCTCCAACGAATATGGCCATCCCGCCATATAGCTTCATCAGTGAAAACGTCATCAAGGTAGGATAAAGATATGTCCGGTCCCTCGACTTACGAACCCAAATATGCCGCCGCTAAATGGATGGATCAGCGTTTGCCGATCATCCGCATGGGCGCGGACTTCATGACATTCCCATCTCCGCGGAATTTGAACTATTGGTATACATTTGGCGGTATTTTGGCCTTGTGCCTTGTCGTGCAGATTATTTCCGGTGTTATTCTGGCGATGCATTACGTCCCAGATGTCGACAAAGCATTCAGCTCTGTCCAACGCATCCGTCGTGACGTTCCATTTGGCTGGTTGCTGCAATCCATGCATGCCGTTGGCGCGTCCATGTTCTTCCTCGCCGTTTACATGCACATGTTCCGCGGCCTCTATTACGGCTCATATAAAGCGCCGCGTGAGGTGATTTGGATCTTAGGTTGCGCAATTTACCTCGTCATGATGGCGACAGCTTTCCTTGGTTATACACTACCTTGGGGTCAGATGTCTTTCTGGGGCGCGACCGTGATTACAGGCTTCTTTGGAGCGGTGCCGGTCGTGGGTGAAAGCCTTCAACAGTGGCTCTTGGGCGGATATGCCGTGGATAATGCCACGCTAAACCGCTTCTTTGCCCTGCATTACTTGCTGCCTTTCGTGATTGCCGCGCTTGTGGGTCTCCATGTTTGGGCCTTGCATCATGTGGGCCAGAACAATCCGATCGGTATTTCAGAGAAGACCAAGGAAGACACATTGTCTTTCCACCCGTTCTACACGGTCAAAGACGCCTTCGCGATTGCCGTTTTCTTGGTTATTTTTGCAATCTTCCTTTTCTATCTGCCCGATGCTCTCGGTCACGCGGATAACTATATCGAAGCGGACGCTATGAAGACGCCGGCCCATATTGTTCCGGAATGGTACTTCCTACCGTTTTATGCGATCTTGCGTGCTGTACCGGATAAGCTCGCCGGTATCCTCTTGATGTTGGGCGCGATTGTTGTGCTCTTTATCCTGCCATGGCTGGATACGCATAAGGTAAAATCAATGCGCTTCCGCCCGGTTGCACGCTGGTTCTTCCTGATCTTCATCTTTTTCTGCTTCATCCTCGGTTGGTGTGGTGCTGGAACACCGGATGACATTGCGATTGGTACGAAGGACGTGGGTATTACATTCTACCGTCTCAGCCAGATTGCGACGATTTATTACTTCGCTTACTTCCTGATCATCCTGCCCGTGTTGGGATTGGTTGAGAAACCGATCAAACGACCGGATTCGATTACAAAAGCCGTGCTCGGTGATGGGAAACGCGGCGCAGCACTAGTCCCGGCTGAATAGCCGGGTCTCACCTTTAATATTCGTAGTTAGAAAGCGCGTAGACATGGCGTTCAAGACAACAAAATCTCTTATCATCGGCGCCCTCGTCGCAGTCACATCGGTTAGCGGGTTGGCTTTTGCTGCTGGCGGCGGTGTGATGGGCGATTACAAAATGAAGCATCCGGATTGGTCGTTTAACGGCGCTTTCGGGACTTATGATCGTGCGGCAATGCAGCGGGGCTATCAGGTTTATCGCGAAGTTTGCGCATCCTGCCATGGTCTGAAATATGTTGCCTTCCGTCATTTGGGTGACAAAGGCGGGCCTTATTATCTCGAAGATTTCCCAAATCCGAGCGATAATCCCTATGTGAAAAACTTCGCAGCGGATTGGAACGTTACAGATATTGACTCTGAAACGGGTGACGAGATTGAACGCACCGGTATTCCGGCAGATTACTTCCCGCCAATCTTCCCGAATGATGCCGCTGCGCGCGCCTCCAATGGTGGCGCATTACCACCGGATCTCTCCAGCATGGTCAAAGCGCGCACAGGCGGTGCGGATTATGTCTATAATCTGTTGATTGCTTATGAAACGCCTAAGCCAGATGACGTTGAACTGACACCGGGCCTATATTGGAATCCTGTCATGGATGGTGGCAAGATTGCTATGGCGCCACAGCTCTCCGAAGACCTCGTCACATATGAGCCTGTGGAAACTTTGGATCACGGCGAGATCAAAATCGTTGATGCCCCGCCTGCGACGATTGAGCAAATGGCTGCTGATGTGACGCATTTCTTGGCCTGGACAGCCGATCCGAAACTGGAAACACGTAAGAGTACGGGTTTGATGACGATTGTTTATCTTCTTATCCTCTCTCTCCTGCTCTTCCTGTCTTACAAGCGCGTCTGGCGGAATGTTAAGCACTAGCGTTTGAACACATGATTTTGAAAACCCGGCTCTTGCAGCCGGGTTTTTTGTTTTGCAGGACAGGGCCATGACACAGATGAATGATAAACAGTGGACGCTCGGCATTTTGGGCGGGTCCGGTCTCTATGATCTGGACGGGCTCGAAAATCCCGAATGGGTGAGAGTGAGTACGCCTTGGGGCGAGCCGTCTGACGATATCTTATTTGCAGAAATGGACGGTGTTCGTTTGCGCTTTCTGCCTCGTCACGGGCGGGGTCATGCGATCTCGCCGTCAGAGGTCAATTACCGCGCCAATATTGATGCGCTGAAACGCAGCGGCTGTACCGACATACTCTCCATCTCCGCCGTGGGAAGCTTGCAGGAGGCTTACGCGCCCGGTGATTTCGTCATGGTCAATCAATTTGTAGACCGCACGTTCAAACGCGAAACCAGTTTTTTCGGGAAAGGCTGTGTCGCCCATGTCAGTGTCGCTGACCCCGTCTGTTCGCGCCTATCGCAATTGGCCGGAGATGCAGCGCTAAAGGCCGGGGCCAAGGTTCACCGCCCGACGTCAGATAAAGACCTGACCTATCTCGCAATGGAAGGGCCGCAATTCTCGACGAAATCGGAAAGTCGGATTTATCGTCAGCTAGGCTGTGATGTGATCGGTATGACGAATATGCCGGAAGCGAAACTCGCCCGTGAGGCTGAGATGCCCTATGCGACAATGGCGATGGTGACAGATTATGACTGCTGGCACGAAGATCACGGTAGCGTCGATGTGGCGAGTGTCATCGCGGTGATGCAGAAAAATTCTGCTGTGGCTCGTCAGGCGATTTCGGGCCTCATTCAGACATTGAAAGATACACCGCGAACAGCTTCGCCTTTAGGGATCGAAACCAATTTGGATGTTGCGATTATCACGGCGCCGGAGGCTCGCGATCCGAAGCGGATGGCGATGCTGGATGCCGTGGCCGGACGTGTTTTGGGTAAGAAGTAAAATGTCGAGACCTGAACAGCTTAGCTGTTCAGCGCTTCACTGTAATTCATCCCCCGGATGAATTACGGTCGTTTCGCGCCCCAAAGTGCGTCTTGTCTGGCCCAGCCTTTAATACCGTTTTCAGATCGGACCTCGCACCAGCCTTCGCGGCAATCCTGCAACCGCAAAAGTGCGCGGGCGTCACTGCGGGCGACCTCCCGGGCGCGCGGGTCTGGGCGAGAGCGCAGCGGAGTCGATTGCAAGGCCATAACTGTGCGTGATCCGGAGAGTGCAGGTTTGCGGACCCAAGCTTCATCGCCGGAGATATCGCGTACCTTTCGCCACATCTCTGTTTCAGCGACAATCAAAAGCGGTAATCCTCGGCGTTGATATTGCCAAGCGATTGGGTGATCGCGACTGGGGCCTGTTCGCCCGTTCACTTTGCTGAATTTCAAACTCACAAAGCGCGGAACGGAAAAGCCCGATGGTGTCCGGTCGGCACTTACGCGATATAGATTATCCGTGGAGGCCGCTGGAACGGGTTCCACATTTCGTTTCACGACGTCTTGCGCCAAGGCAGGTGCAGCCAAAATGACAGTTGAGACGAGGGGGAGAATGATCTTTCGCATAGGGGCTGATGTGCAGTCGTTCTGGTTAATGAAACCCTAATTCGTGATGGAGTTCGCATTGCATTTTCGCCCATTGCGGTCCAAACTCCGCGCATGAAGTCCAAGCCCAAGGTTGTTGTTACACGTCGCCTCCCGATTGAGGTCGAAACCCGCATGTCGGATATGTTCGACACGGTTTTGCGCACGGACGATACGCCCATGACCCAAGAGGAGCTCGCGGCCGCAATTGCGGATTGCGATGTCTTTGTTCCAACAGTGACGGACCGTATTGACGCTGCGGTCTTGTCTCATGCGTCGCCCGCCCTCCGTTTGATTGCGAATTTTGGGGCGGGAACCAATCATATTGATGTTTCGACTGCCCATGCCAAAGGCATTCCCGTCACGAACACGCCAGGTGTCCTGACAGAAGATACGGCGGATTTGACGATGGCGCTGATACTGGCCGTGTCCCGCCGATTGGTCGAAGGCGACAGGCGGCTGCGGGCAGGCGAGTTTACGGGGTGGGGTCCGACCCATATGCTGGGCCATAGGGTACGCGGCGGAAAGCTGGGCATTTTGGGGATGGGACGCATCGGTCAGGCTTTGGCGCGCCGTGCGACAGCATTTGGATTGGACGTCCATTACCATAATCGCCGCCGCATCCCGAAAGGCATTGAGGAAACACTCGGTGCAACATGGCATGAGGATTTGGACGCAATGCTGGCCGAGGTAAATTTCCTTTCCATTCATTGTCCCGCCACGCCCAGCACATATCACCTGATCAATGGAGAGCGCTTGTCGAAAATGCGCCCCGATAGCTATGTCATCAATACGGCCCGCGGGGAAATTATTGACGAAGCCGCCCTTGCCGCGGCGATTAAGTCCGGGGCGATTTCTGGTGCCGGACTGGATGTTTATGAAAATGAACCACAGCCCCATCCGGATTTGCTCGATCTGCCCAATGTCATTCTCGCGCCGCATATCGGATCGGCAACACATGAGAGCCGCCGCGAAATGGGCGAGCTGGTTCTGATCAATATCCGTGCGATGATGGATCATCACGCCGCCCCAAATCGCGTTCTGCCGCCGGGCGCGAGTTTTCAAATTGCCTCCTAAGGATATCCCATGAAACAGCTTCTCCTCGCCTCTTCCATTCTTCTCGTGGCCTGTGGTGCACAGACGGATGCAACTGAACCTGCGCCTAAGCCCGCCCCACAAGCCGAAGCGGAGGCTCCGGCTAAGCCTAACATCACGAGCCAGAAATTGGACGACGGTATGTATATGCTGTTGGGGCCCGGTGGGAATATCGGCGTCAGCATTGGGGATGACGGTGTCTATATGATCGATGATAAGTTTGCGCGTTTCGGGCAAGAGATCATCGACGTTGTCGGCACCTTGACCGATAAGCCCATTACCTATGTTCTGAACACCCATCATCATGGAGATCATTCCGGTGCAAATGCCGAGATGAAAGCTGTCGGCGCGATAGTCGTAGCCCATGATAATGTCCGGTCGCGAATGGGCATGACCTATATGAATCAAGCCTTTGGTCGCCAGCAGGATGCACGTGATGAGGCGCTTTGGCCGACTTTGACATTTTCTAATGAAATGACCTTGTGGTTTAACGGTGACGAAGTTCGTGCGATCCATATTCCTGCGGGTCATACAGACGGCGATTCCATCGTACATTTTGTGGGTGCGAATATTATTCATCTTGGCGATAATTTCTTCCGCGGCATGCTGCCATTCGTCGATGTCGACAGCGGCGGTACAATCCAAGGCATGATCACGGCGCAGCAAACGGCCCATGATTTGTCTGATGACAATACAAAGATCATTCCGGGTCATGGCCCACTCTCGACAAAGGCTGAACTGGGCGAGTCTATCAAACGGCTTCAAGCCATTCATGACCGCGTGAAAGCCCGAATGGATGCCGGGGAAAGTCTGGAAGCTATTATTGCGGCTGATCCACTTGAGGACATGACCGAGCTTGAGAGTTTTATCAACAAGCCAGCCATGATCACCGCGACGTGGCGCTCTCTCGGCGGTGACATTTAACTCAGGCGAGTCGGTAAAATGAGTTTCGGTACCCATGCCTATGTTCCCGATGAGCGGAATGCTTCGGTTTTGTTTAATGTAAACGGAAATTTGGTCCCGCGGGACAAAGCCGTCGTCAACGTATTTGATTCCGGTTTCATGCTGGGTGACGGCGTCTGGGAAGGCTTGCGTGTTCATCAAGGTCGCATTGCGTTTCTCGCGGATCATTTGGACAGATTGTGGGAAGGTGCGGCAGCCCTCGACATTGATATTGGTCTGACCCAGGCGGCATTGACGGAGCGGCTTTACGCAACGTTGAAAGCCAATGAGATGACTGAAGGCGTGCATTTC
>CAYZGF010000087.1:0-8976 GCA_964477595.1 uncultured Algimonas sp. | reverse complement strand
GGCCCGCACGCTTCTGCCGGACGGCAGCCACCACAGCGGCGCAAGCGCCCGTGCCGCAGGCTTGGGTCATGCCGACCCCGCGCTCCCAGACCTTCAGCCGGATCGCATCGGGGCCATCCACGCGAGCGAAACCGACATTGGTTTGTTCCGGGAAGAGCGGATGAAACTCGATCATGGGACCTGCGAGATGGGGTTTTACGGTCTCGAACTCGTCGACGAAGAAGACACAATGCGGATTGCCCATGCTGACCGCGCCGGGATTGGATAGTATCGGATTGTCGATTGGTCCCAGCTTTACATCAATATGATGGGTGTGCATGGGCTCTTCCAGCGGAATTTGCTGCCAGTCTAATTTGGGCGGACCCATATCGACGGCGATTTCAAATTCGCCTGCACGGGTGCAATGCAGAAGGCCGTCATTTGTCTCAACAACACAGCTATCGGTTTTCGCGTCGCGCATATAAAGCCAAGCGGTTGTCCGGGTCGCGTTGCCACAGGCATCAACCTCGAAGCCTTTTTGATTTCGGATTTCCATAAAGATATCTGCATCAGATGATTTTGGGGCGCGCAGGATCACGATTTGATCCGCACCTTTTTTGCCCATCGTGGCGCCGCCCGGTTTCGCGATCTCAATTGTCTGCGCGTCGGACAGCGCGAAGTCCGGCGCATTTCGCGCGTCAAACACACCAAAGCGGTTGCCCGCGCCGTTCATGATCAAAAACTTCATCACGGCGCTATATATGTGCGCGCAACGTAGGTGCAAGCGCATCGAACAAAACTTGATGTTCAATGGATTGATTAGCCCGCGCGCCGTTCATGGTCAGGCCTTCGCGCGGCGTCCCCAACGAGGCAAAAGCGAAGGTTAAGTCTGTGCCGGGAACGATGAAGAGGCCAGTATAAGCTCCGTAAGCTTCGCCGAGATGACCGACGAGAGGGATACCCGGAATTGGTGATAGATCAGCTGAATAAATATAATTGGCGGGGCCAAAACTGAGGAAATGATCAGATTCCGTTTCTGCATTTTTGCCGTCATGTGACCAGACAGGTTTATGAAATTGCGGTCGGGTTTTCAGAATTTCGCCGACTTTCAGCAAGTCATTCAAACTCATCCGCATCCCGCCTTGCGGGGAAAACAGGGTTCCGTTTGTTCCGGGTTGATAGTCTTTGAGCGTGGCACGATCTCTGCCTAAATATGTTGGGCTGGCCAGAGGAATGTCAGACGGGGCGTCAATCGTTGCGCTCCATTTGCCAATTTCTGACTGTCGGTACAGGGCAGCGGCGGATTTGCGTTTCCGGGGTGAGACACCTGACCAGTTTAATCCTGCATCGAAACCGTGGCGGGTCAACCATTTCCACATCAGCAGATCAAAGCGTTCTCCCAAACGAGTCTCAACAATCGTTGCGGCCAGGCCGTAGTTCAGATTGGAATAGCGAAAGTAACTGTCCGGGGTGTGGGTGAAATCTGATTGATCAAAAAGTGTTCTGATATCTGTCTCAATATCCGCCCAATAAATATCAGGGTCTTTCAATCCGGATCTATGCGCCAATAGAGTGTCTAGCGTCACGCCTTTGGGCGTATTCGGCAAGACATTCGTGACAGGCTGGCGCAAATCCAAATTTCCTTCAGCCGCCCAATCATAAATGGCGAGCCCAACAACAAGTTTTGTAATAGAGGCAATCCGAAAGGGTGCGTCCGGCCCGAAGCCGTCCTGAAAATCAAGAACGGAACGCCCTGCGAAATGTGACCCAAGAATTTTTGATCCTTTCGCAACAATCCAGCCTGAGCCCGGTTCGGAAGCGCTAAAAGGCGCTTTTGCGCATCCGGATAAGCTGATGGCAGTTAAACCGGCCATAATATCGCGACGTGAGTACATAAGTTACATCTATGCCGTCTTGCCCCGATGCGCAAACTCCGCTTTATCTAGCGCAAAGAGACTAAGGGAGACCAATATGACCTTAAACAGATTTTCAAAGACGGCGCTTTTACTTGGAGCCGCCGCCGTGCTGATGGCTTGTTCTGACAGAAGTGTCGAAAAATCCGTGACTGAAACCGTGAAAACCCAGACGACTGACCAAAAGAGCGAAAAGAGACCCTATAAAATGATATCCTATGAAACCGCCGGTCAAACAGATGCCGACCATCTTTACCTCGAAGAGGTTTTGGGTGAAGCGGCGCTGGATGAGGTTAAAGCCTGGAATAAGCGTTCACTGGATGAGCTGAAAGCGGACCCGCGCTATCAAACATTCTATGACGACGCTTTGGCGATCCTCCAATCGAAAGATAAAATTCCTTATGTGTCTTACCGAAATGGTGAAGTGCATAATTTCTGGCAGGATGAAACGCATGTTCGGGGTGTCTGGCGGAAGTCGACTTTGGACTCCTATCTCTCGGACGAGACGGCTTGGGAAACAGTTATTGATTTCGACAAACTCGCCGAGGATGAAGGTAAGAACTGGGTTTACAAGGGTTACACATGCCTCGCGCCAAGCTATGAGATGTGCATCATAAACCTCTCAGATGGCGGTAAAGATGCTGTTGTACGCAGAGAGTTTAATACACGTTCAAAGACGTTCGTAGACGACGGCTTTGTTACGCCTGAATCCAAGGGCACAATTAGCTGGGTAGACGAGGACACTGTGGTTGTCGGTGTCGATTTCGGTGAAGGTACGATGACAGACTCAGGCTATCCCAGCCAAGCCCGTCTCTGGACGCGTGGACAATCGCTGTCAGACGCAACTATCCTCGGTCAAGGTGAGCAAACCGACGTGGGATATTGGGGCGGCACGTTTGACCTGTCTGATGGGCGGCGAGAAGTCGTGGTTTCGCGTTCTGTTGATTTCTATAATTCAGAAGTCTTTCACTTCCCGCGCAATGCCGATGGTACAATCGGAACAATGCGAAAGTTTCCGATCCCAATGAAAGCCAATCTGGGGTCTGAGTTTAAGGGACAGGTTCTATTGTCATTAAACGAAGACTGGCGCGGATATAAATCCGGCGATCTTGTCAGCTTCGCCTTTGATGATTTCGATGCGGACGGCGAAATCAAAGATATACATTTGGTTTATAGCGCGGATGAGAAATCATCCTTGAACGGTTACGGCGCGACAAAGTCCAAAGTCCTGCTATCTATTTCACGCGATGTGAAAAGCGCAGCCTACGCCTTTGATTGGGACGGCGAAAAATGGACGTCCGAGAAATTGGATTTCCCGGCCAATGGTACTGTGAATATTGACGCGACCAATGACAAAGAGGACGTCGCTTTTATCAATTCAGAGAGCTTTCTAAGTCCCGACACGCTGTGGACTTATAATACGGAAACGGAAGAGAAAGCGAAAGCCAAGTCTCTGCCGGATTGGTTTGATGCATCAAATATGGTCAGCGAGCAGTTCTTCGCCACATCAGAGGATGGAACGAAGGTCCCCTATTTTGTTGTCCGCGCGAAAGACACCGAAATGAACGGTGAGAACCCGACATTGCTCTATGGTTATGGCGGTTTCGAGATTTCATTAAATCCGTCATATTCGGCAACGCGCGGAAAGCTCTGGTTGGAAAATGGCGGCGTGTACGTTCTCGCCAATATTCGTGGTGGCGGAGAATATGGTCCGAACTGGCATCAGGCGGGCCTTAAAACCGAACGCCAACGTATTTATGATGATTTCATTTCCGTCGCAGAAGATTTGATTGCGAAAGACGTCACCTCGCCAGACCATCTTGGTATTGAAGGTGGCTCAAATGGTGGGTTGCTGACCGGTGTTATGACGACACAGCGTCCGGATCTATTTAATGCTGCAATTATCGCCGTGCCATTGCTGGATATGCAGCGCTTCCATAAGCTTCTCGCGGGGGCGTCTTGGATGGGCGAATATGGTGATCCCGATGATGCAGTTGAGGGCAAATTCCTACGAACTATTTCGCCTTATCATAATCTTGACCCGCAAGGTGAGTATCCGGAAGTCTTCCTAATCACCTCGACAAAAGATGACCGTGTCCATCCGGGCCATGCGCGCAAATTTGCAAAGCGGATGGAAGATCAAGGCCATGATTTCTTCTATTATGAAAATATTGATGGCGGCCATTCCGCGGCCGCAAATTTGAAAGAAACGGCAAATCGGTTGGCTTTGCAGCATGTCTATTTGATGAAGAAACTCAAAGACGAAGAGTAAGCGCTTAATTTCATAAATCTTCCAAACCCGCTGAGGCTCAGTCTTGGCGGGTTTTTTAGTGTTTTGAGATCAGGTTTTAGCGGCGCTGTTCTTTACTTTTTACGGGGTTTGTCGTTCAAGACCGTCATGCGCATTTCTCTAAATATCACTCATAGCCTGATGGTTCTCAGTTTGGCGCTGGCTTTCACGCTTATCAGTCTGAGTGGTGTACTGGCTCAAGATGTGACCAGTGAGATTGAGCCAACATTTACGGCTCAAACACTTGAAGAACGTATTGAGACCCTGGAAGCGAATACGGAGCTATCTGAAGAACAGAAAGTTCAAATTCGCGCCTCATTACGTATGGCTGCGGATCGCTTGGCGGAAGCAACACGACAGTCAGAGCGGCGCGCACAATTTACAACAGCCGTTGAAAATGCGGCCGCTCTTCAGACAGAATTAGATTCTGAATTGGAGGCGGCCCAAGATGCGCTCAGCGCTGACTTGGCGCCTATGGCTGAAATGATAGGCGAGGGAGCTCTATTTGAATTGGAGCAAGAGCTGCGCGCCAAAGAGTCCGACTTGGCAGAAGTCGAAACGCGGTTGCAGGGTTTACAAGATACGCTGAACACATTGTCCGCGCGACAAGCTGCTGCGCCGCAGGAGCTCTCAGAAGCCCGTGCTGCCTTGAGCGATTTACAGACACGCTTAAACGCTTTGGGTGATGGTGAATTGGAAACCTTATCCGATGCGCGGCGGACGGAAGTGCAGGCGCGTATCTGGTATCGACGCAACCAAATTCGGGCTTTGGAACAAGAAATTGCAACCTTGCCCGAACGGCAGGATTTGGTGGCAGGTCGCCGCGCTGTTGCCGATATTCGCGCCCAAATCCTTCGCCGTGATGTGGCGCGGATCGGCACTCGCACTGGACAAAAACGCGTCAATGAAGCTCGCGATCTCAGAAACCGTATTGCGGCGCTCGCTGAGCGCTCCGACACGAGCCATCCAGTTGTCGAGAAATATGCGAACTTAAATTTAGATTTAGCGGAACAGATCGCTGAAATCGCCGCCGATGGACCGACCGTTTCTCAAGCAACGGCGTCTGTGCGCGGACGCTTTGTCGATGTGGAAAATGATCTGAACGCGGCCAGCGAACTTGTTGAACAGGGGCGCCTCGATAGACAGGCAGGCGAAACTCTCAGGCGGTTGGGCAATCAGTTGCAGACACCTGACTCAATTCATGCCGATATACAGGACACACAAAAACGACTTTCAAAGGCCTATCGCCAACGTATTATCGCGCAGGAAGGTCTGAGAGATCTTCCGCTTGGCGTATATGATCTCGATGAGTTTTTGGCCTCTGAGAGAAAAGAGATGCCGCAATTTCCTGATTTATCAGAGACTGATAAAGCAACACTCTCGACGATAATCGACACAAGGCGGGATTTACTTCGGCAGATTGCCACGCAATCCAGTTCGCGCGTTTTGTCACTTTTAGAACTGGAGGAGGCACAAGAGGAGTTACTAACGCAAACGGAAAGTCTTCAGACATTATTGGATGAAAACCTGCTTTGGGTGCGATCTGTTCCGGCGATTGATTTATCATTTCCGCAGAAAGTCGGCGTGGGCGCTTTGACGTTCTTCTCACCACAGAATTTCGGCCTTGCGATTACGGAGCTGATGACCATGGCGCGGTCCTATATTCTAGTGGTCATCGGCTTTGTCATCATTACAGGGTTGATTTGGCGCTTTCGCCCGGCGGTTAGAGAAGATGTGAATCGGCGGGCAAAATTGGTTGGCCGAGTAAAACAAGATAGTGCTTGGCATACACCGGCTGTCATCGCCGCAGGTGTATTTAATGCCCTGCCTTTATCTCTCATTTTTCTGCTGATTGCCCTTTTATATGCTTTGTCTGAGAATCCGGACCGATTGATAGAGGGGTTGGCGAATGGCTTTCTCTATCTAAGTGTTTTCGCATTGCTATTTGGATCTTGGATAAGGTGGGATCGCGAGCACGGACTTTTTGATGCGCATTTCAAATTCCCTAGCGGATTACGACGTGCCATTGGTCGAAACTTACGCTGGTTCGTACCCGTTTTTGGAACGATTTCCTTTTTGCTCGCACTGACAATTAACTTGGCGGATGATAACATTACCGAAGGTTTTTCTGTTTTTGTTTTCCTTCTAACCGCTTTGTCCATGATGATTTTCGCGGGACGAATCCTGTGGGGGAAACGCAGCGAAATTTCCAACTTGGTCAATGAAGACTCCACCATATCCCGGTTTCGAGGCCCTATCGCAATTTTGATTATTGGGTTGCCTCTGATAACGATGGGATTTGCGGCAGCAGGCTATTATGAAAGCGCCAATGAGTTATTGAGACGCTTATTTATGACAGGTGTCTTGATCCTGATGACTTATGTTATTTACGGGTCAATTCGGCGGGCGATTGTTGTGGCACAACGCCAACTAAAATATCGTCAAGCTCTCGAGAGACGCGAAGCTGAGTTAAAAGCAAGGCGAGATAAAGTGGCGGCTGAAGAGCGTGGGGAAGAGATGCCGCCACCGCCGCCTATCAATACTGAAGAGATTGATGTCACGACGATGACCCGTCAGTCCTCGAAATTATTGCAGACAATTATTTTACTCGGATTTGCAGGATGTCTCTGGATGATCTGGTCCTCTCTGGTTCCAGCCCTATCTGTTTTTGACGGATTTACTGTGGGGACAATTGAGGGCGGCGCACGAGATCAAGACGGAAATCCGATAGACCGTATCATTTCACTCTGGGACGTTCTTCAGGCTTTGGTCGTCCTGGTTTTGACCTTTATTGCGGCACGAAATTTACCGGGATTTTTGGAAATATTTGTGCTCAACCGCATGGGGGTTGATGCGGGTACCCGTTATGCTGTGACGACCGTGCTGGGTTACATCATCATCGCAACAGGCATTGTGATTGGTTTTAATCAGCTGGGCCTTCAATGGTCGCAGTTGAAATGGGTTGTTACCGGTCTATCAGTTGGTATCGGTTTGGGTTTGCAGAAAATCATCGCGAATTTTGTATCGGGCTTGATTATCTTGTTTGAACGCCCGATCCGTATTGGTGACTACGTCACGATCGGCGACCAGTCAGGCACGGTCAGTCGGATTAAAATTCGGGCAACCACGCTCAATGATTTAGACAATTTGGAAATCCTCATTCCGAATGAAGCCGTGATTTCTGAACGTGTAACCAATTGGACATTGTCAAATTCAATTACGCGCATGATTGTACGTGTCGGTATCGCTTACGGGTCAGATACTGAAAAAGCGCGAGATTTGATCATGGATACAGTGACGACGCAATCCAAAGTCTTGGAGACGCCAGCACCACAAGTTATTTTTACCGGATTTGGAGACTCCTCTCTGGATTTTGAAATTCGTGTTTTCTTGCGCAGCTTTGAAGATCGTGTTCCGGTGAGGCACTTGCTGCATACGGAAATCAATAAAACGCTCGAAGCGGCAGGTATTTCAATTCCCTTCCCTCAGCGTGATCTCAACATTGTTAGCCAAAATCTGCCTTTAGAAATTTTATCCAAAACGCAGACGGTTTCCAAACGTAAGAAGGCGAGCGGCCCTAAATCCGCGCCCAAACCAAAAACGTCCTAAGGCTTTTTAAATGAGATTATTCTTGCTCGCGGGCACATTTTTGCTTGCCTCAGCGTCACTTCTGATGGCGCAAGATGAATATGTTTGCGAAGATGATCCCAATGCATTGAGCTGCCATATTGAGGAAGAGCTCTATATCCCACCGCGATATTCTATCGGTGATGTCGTCATAGCCAAAGGTGTACAGGTCGAGACATCTGATCAACCGGAAGTCATTGATGCCATATCTTCCACAACACCGGAGGGATTATCGCTGGCCCATCCGGCAGAAATTCTCAACACAGTGGCGGGCGTCAATATCCACCGTGGATCCGGCCAAGAGCATCTGAGCGCTATTCGGTCTCCGGTTCTGACAGGCGGAGCGGGGGCTGGTAGTTTTCTTTATACGCTGGACGGCGTGCCGTTGCGGGCTGCTGGATTTGCGAATGTAAACGGTCTGTTGGAAGCGCCCACCGAAATTGCATCCCGCATTGAAGTCTTCAAAGGTCCGGGTCCGGCGGATTATGGCTCCAATGCCGTGCATGGTTTGATCAATGTGGTTTTGGGCAGTGTTGGAGATTATAGGGATAGGGTCTCCGTACAAGCCAGCAGTCGAGGCTACGTAAATACAAAAGTAGTTACTGATGTCTCTGAGACGCTGCGTGTGTCGGCCGATCTCTCTCATGACAGCGGATTTCGGGATGATAGCGGTTTTGATCAGCAGAAGCTGACCCTGCAGCATGTTACTGATATGGGGGATTGGGACGTCTTCAGCTTGATTGCGCTCAATAACCTGAATCAGGAAACGGCCGGTTTCCTGCAGGGCGATGATATTTATCGCGACCGCGACGCGATTGAGACAAACCAAAATCCCGAAGCATTTCGGGACACCCAAGCCTTGCGCGCGCAAGTGAAAGCATCACGTGAAACTGATCTCGGCACGCTAATCCTTCAACCTTATGCCCGCAGGACGCAGCAACGCTTCCTCCGCCATTTTGTCCCGGGGCAAGCCTTGGATAAAAATGGTCACACCTCTTTTGGTTTAAAGTCCGGTCTTTATGGAGACAGTTGGAGCGCAGGATTTGACGCGGAATACACTTCCGGCTTTCAATATGAGTTCCAAGAAAATCCGTCTCGCTTTAGCTTCGTGCAAGGGCTTCATTTTGACTATGAAGTCGACGCTATCGTCCTCGCTGGATTTGCGAC
>CAYZGF010000086.1:0-9040 GCA_964477595.1 uncultured Algimonas sp. | reverse complement strand
GGCTTGCCCGCTTTCGCCGCAATCTTGCAGGCGGCGTCGCAATTGACTTTCAACGGCACGCGTTTCGTCCCGCGTAGACCTTCATCTGCCGTAATCACGAAATCGCTGTCACAATCCGTGATGCGACCCGCAAGGGCATCAGGAGAAAATCCGCCAAAGACGACGGAATGTACGGCACCAATCCGTGCACAGGCCAACATGGCGAAGGCGGCTTCCGGAATCATCGGCATATATATTGTGACGCGGTCTCCTTTTTTGACGCCCCGCGCTTTCATCACATTGGCGAAGCGGCAGACATATTGGTGTAGTTCCCGATAGGTTAAAGTGAGTGAGTCGCTCGGACTGTCGCCCTCCCAAATGATGGCGGGTTTATCGCCGCGCGTCTCAAGATGCCTGTCCAAGCAGTTTTCGGTAACGTTCAGAACTCCGTCCGCATACCAACGCACATGAAGTTCATCTTTGTCCCAAGACACGTCTTTGATTTGGGTTGGTGATTTCATCCAGTTCAGACGTTCGGCCTGTTCCGCCCAAAACCCCTCAGGGTCCTTAATGGACCGCGCATAGGTCTCGCGGTAATCAGAGGGCGACAGATTGGCCTTGGCGGCGAATGCGGATGGAACGGGATAAGACGTATCAGACATATGATTAACGGAAATTCCAAGGTTAAGATTTGCTCAGAAAATTGATGCTGTCATATCAGCCAGCCGTCAAGTCTCCGAAGGTTTTGAATTTGACTTGACCCAATCTAAAACTGAACGCTATTCAAAAAAACTGAAATCCCGTTCAGGAGTGTCTCATCCCCGAATTTATCTCAAATGTCATCCGGTCCTCTGAGCGCTATCAAAATAACCGCAGCGAGATGTTATCGCTGGTGGATCGGCTCTCAGAGCTGAATGCCCGGGCACCTGCACTCTCATCATCTAAAAAGACGCGCTTTGAAAAACGCGGTCAATTATTGCCGCGTGAGCGTTTGGCGCGTTTACTGGATCCCGGCATGCCCTTCCTCGAGATTGGGAATTTGGCGGGTTATATGCTTGACACATCTGACGAAGAAAAATCCATTCCGGGCGGGACGATTATCGCCGGAATTGGCTATGTCTCCGGTACGCGCTGCGCGGTTGTTGTGGATGATAGCGGCATTAGGGCGGGATCGCTGACGACAGCTGGCGGCTGGCGGTTGGAGCGGGCGCAACAAATTGCGTTGAAACAAAAACTTCCCTTCATCCACCTGGTGGAAAGCGCTGGCGGGGATTTATTAAATTACACAGTCGAGAGCTTCATTCACGGCGGGACGCTCTTTGCGAATTTGGCGCGCTTGTCCAAAGCGGGCCTTCCTGTCCTCGCAATTTTACACGGCTCCTCTACGGCGGGCGGGGCTTATATGCCCGGACTGTCGGATTATGTTGTTGGCGTGAAAGGTCGCGGTCAAGCCTATCTCGCTGGACCGCCTTTGTTGAAAGCCGCGACAGGAGAGATTGCGACAGCAGAAGAGCTGGGCGGAGCAGAGATGCATGCAAGCGTGTCGGGGTTAGTCGATTATCTCGCCGAGGACGATGGGGAAGCTATTTTGATGATGCGCGAAGTCGTCGGTCGTTTGGAGTGGCGGGCTGGTTCTGACATAAAAACCTATTCTGACCCGACGCTTTCCATTGATGAGATCGCCGGAATCGTATCGGTCGATTACCGCAAACCCTATGAGGTGCGTGAGGTGATAGCCCGCTTGGTCGATGGCTCTGATTTTACAGATTTTAAGCCGCTTTACGGTGTTTCGACTGTCTGCATACAGGCCGCTATATTCGGCCAGCCCGTTGGCATAATTTCCAATAACGGACCCATTGATCCGGACGGCGCGACAAAGGCTGCGCAATTTATTCAGCTGATGGATCAGGCGGGAACGCCGCTTCTCTTCTTGCAAAACACAACAGGCTATCTGGTCGGCAAAGCCTATGAGCAAGCGGGTATGATTAAACACGGTGCCAAGATGATACAGGCCGTGACCAATGCCGATGTGCCGCGCATTACACTGATGATCGGCGCAAGCTTTGGCGCGGGCAATTACGGCATGTGCGGGCGGGGTTATGATCCGGATTTTGTCTTTAGTTGGCCCAATGCCAAAACGGGTGTGATGGGCGGCGAGCAAGCGGCGACCGTCATGGAAATTGTCGCTGATGCGCAAGCGGCGCGGGCGGGCGTGAAGCCTGATCCAAAGAAGCGGTCAGCGCAGCGCGAAAAACTCACCGATATTTTCGATAGCCAGTCCGGTGCCTTCTATACGTCAGGACATCTGCTGGATGACGGCGTTATAGATCCGCGCGATACACGAAAGCTTTTGGGGCTTTTACTGCCTATTGTGATGGAAGCACGACACAGAGAGCTCCGCCCCAACTCATTCGGGGTGGCACGATTATGAGTTTTCAATCTGTTCTCATCGCCAATCGCGGCGAAATTGCCTGTCGGATTATTCGAACTGTCCGGGAGATGGGCCTACGATCCGTTGCGGTTTATTCGGATGCAGATAGGGACGCGCCGCATGTGAAACTGGCCGATGATGCGGTTTATATCGGGGCATCACCTGCGGCTGAAAGCTATCTCGTCATTGAAAATATTGTCACGGCCGCGAAAGCGAGCGGCGCAGATGCCATTCATCCGGGATATGGATTTTTGTCGGAAAATGCCGAATTTGCAAAAAACTGTGCAAGGGCAGGCCTAACTTTCATCGGGCCGTCTGCGAATGCGATTACCTTGATGGGGGATAAGGCGGCTGCCAAACGCCATATGATTGCGGCAGGCGTTCCGGTTTTAAAAGGGTATCAAGGCGAAGCACAGGATGATGCGGTCCTGACAAAGGCGGCAGAGGATATCGGCTTTCCTCTCATGGTCAAAGCGGCAGCTGGCGGCGGCGGCCGCGGGATGCGGCTGGTGTCCAAACTTGCCGATTTACCCAATGCTCTTTCAGCGGCGCGCGCCGAAGCGCTTTCAGCTTTCGGGTCTGAGACGCTCATTTTAGAACGCGCAGTGATCCGTCCGCGTCATGTCGAAATTCAGGTTTTTGGAGATAGTCAAGGCAACATCATCCATCTGGGCGAGCGCGATTGCTCCGTCCAAAGACGGCATCAAAAAGTGCTGGAAGAAGCGCCTTGTCCAGTCATGACAGACGATCTGCGCGCGCGGATGGGCGAAGCCGCCGTGCAAGCGGCGCGTTCCGTGGATTATGTCGGTGCTGGGACGGTTGAGTTTTTGCTGGATGAGACGGGCGAGTTTTTTTTCCTGGAGATGAATACGCGTTTGCAGGTTGAACATCCGGTCACGGAAATGGTGACGGGATTGGATTTGGTCGCCTTACAGCTTCGCGTCGCACAAGGTCATGAACTGGGTTTGACCCAAAAGGATATCACGCTGACCGGTCATGCAATTGAGGCGCGGCTTTATGCGGAAGATCCCGCGCAAGGTTTTCTTCCCGCGACGGGACACATCAAATCTCTCTCATTCCCCGATGGCATCAGAATCGATAGCGGGGTGGAAACAGGGTCCGATGTTTCTCCCTTTTATGATCCGATGATTGCAAAAATAATTGCGGGTGGACCGGATCGCGAAACGGCGCGGCGCAGATTGGCGCAGGCGTTGGAAGAGACGGTTTTATTTGGCGTGCCGACAAATCGGGAATTTCTCATTCAGGCGTTAAAGGCTGAAGACTTCATGGAAGGCCAAGCCACGACTGCCTTTATCTCGGATAACTTTCCGGACAATAAGCTGGCGATAAAACCGCTCGCCGAAGACATCGCCGCACTAATAGGTTTGACCCATTATTTAGCTCTACGCGATGCGTCCCAAATCAATATTCCAGCGGAACTATTGGGGTGGTTTAGTGCGCGACCATTGGCCCATCCCTTCCTATATGCAGATCACCGCATTGAGGTTACGGCGGGTGGTCCCAATAAATTTAACCTCAGATGCGGCAAAGCGAATTTGGATGTTGAATTGGAATTCTGGGAAGGCGGCGCGGCAACCTATCGTCTGCCGTCGGGTCGCAAGAAACTTAGATGGTTCATGTGTAATCCGGCTGAAATTTATATCCAATTAAAATCAGAAACCTATCACCTGACCAACCTGCTGGCTGTTCCGGCAGCCAAAGACGTGTCGTCCGGACAAGGTAATATCATTGCACCACTACACGGCGCTTTGACTGAAATCCTGGTTGCAAAAGGTGATATTGTAAAAGTTGGTGCACGGCTCGCCGTTATTGAGGCGATGAAAATGCAGCATGATATTTTGGCCGATATGGACGGCACAGTGTCAGAGATTTTTGCAGAGGCGGGTTCGCAAGTTCAGGCCAAGGCTCCCTTATTTAAACTCGAAGCCTAAGTCGCAAATCTCCGCCCGCGCGGCAGGCGGTCCCGCAGCTGGCTGGCCAGATCGACATCGGCGGGGACGAGGTCCAGTTCCATGATTTTATCCGGCCAAATCCATTTCGTGCCTTGCCCTTCCTTGGCCCGTACAAAACCGTCCCATTGGCGGCAAAGGTAAAGCGGCATCAAAAGGTGGAAATCCGGATAAGCAAAGCTGGCGAATGAGAAGGGCTGGAGGCAGCCTTCGCAGGGCTCGACATTTAATTCTTCAAATAATTCCCGGCGTATGGCTTGTTCAGGCGTTTCACCCGCTTCGACCTTCCCACCCGGAAACTCCCATTTCCCTGCATGGTCTTTTCCTGCAGGTCTCTGCGCCATCAAGACACGCCCATCCGCGTCAATCAAAGCACAGGCCGCGACGAGAAGTGTTTTAGGATCGGTAGTCGGCATTGATATCAATATAGCTGTGGGTGAGATCGCAAGTGTAGACGGTTGCTTTTCCATCGCCAATACCGAGGTCTAGGCTGATCACAATCTCATCTTTCTTCATATAGGACGCGCCGTCTTCTTCCCGGTAACTGGCAGCGGGTTGCCCGCCTTCAGCCAGAACATGCGGGCCAATCCAGATGGAGAGTGTGTCTCGGTCGGCAGGTTCGCCGGCCTTTCCAACTGCCATAACAATGCGCCCCCAATTTGCGTCTTCGCCAGCGATGGCGGTTTTGACGAGGGGAGAATTTGCAACGCTCATCCCTACGCGATGGGCGGATTTATCGGAGACGGCTCCCTCCACTTTAATTGTCACAAATTTGGAAATACCTTCGCCGTCTTTGACGATTTGCTGAGAGAGATCGAAGAGAATATCGTGAAGAGCCTTGCGAAACTCTGCGAGAGCCGGCGCGTTGGCGTCGTCAATTTCCGTATGTTCCGCCGCGCCACTTGCCATCAAAAGTAATGTGTCAGAGGTCGATGTATCGCTATCCACCGTGATCGAATTAAATGTCGGCCCGACCAGTGCATCTAACAAGTCTTGCAGAACAGATTGCGATAGCTTTGCATCTGTCGCCACATAGGCCAGCATCGTGGCCATATCTGGTGCGATCATTCCGCTACCCTTTGCGATGCCGTTTATCGTCACGGTCGTGTCGCCAATTTTGGCTGTCGCTGTCGCGCCCTTTGGATGAGTGTCCGTTGTCATAATCGCGCGTGTGGCGGCTTCCCAACCATCAGGATACATCCGCATTTTCGGGAATTGATCCACCAGTTTGGAGGCCTCCAAGGCGACACCAATAACGCCTGTTGAGGCGAGTTGAATGCTGTCGGCATCGGCACCGAAACAGTGAGCGGCCCCCTGCGCCGTTTCTGTCACGGCGTCACGCCCGGCTTGTCCCGCGAAAACATTGGCCGTTCCGGAATTTACGATAACCAGACGCGGCCCATCGGTTTTCATATTCAGAGCTTTGCGCGACCAATCGACGGGCGCGCCGGGGCACGCGTTTTGTGTAAAGACACCTGCGATTTCCGTGCCCGGCTGTCCGCGTAAAACCCACAAATCTGTGCGTCCTTTATATTTTACGCCTGCTTCGGCCGTTGCCATTTCAAATCCTGCCAGTGGCGGCAGGGTAGGGAACTTTGCAGGCGCAAAGGGACTGATTTTCATGTCACTCATTTTCTGTATTCTCTGTAGCATCATCTGACTCAGCGTCAGGCGCGGCAGCTATGTCAGCAACTATCTCGACCTCAGCCCCATCGCGTAGATCTTTTAACAATTCCTGTATCGCGTCAAAGGTCATGAAGTTCGCGATTTTCGGCTGCAGAGTTTCAAAACTGGGTTGCGGGGCGGGGCGGCGGTCCAAAACTTCTGCAATATGCCATCCAAATTCTGATTTAATCGGGCCGATGCGCTCGCCTTTTCCTGCGTTAAATACGGGACGGGTAAAGCGGCCATTGAGCATATCTTGGGTGAAATAGCCCAGATCACCGCCCCGCTCCGCACTGCCTTCGTCAATGGATTCAGTGATGGCCAGCGCAGCGAAATCTTCCCCCGCTTCAAGCTTCTTTAAAATCTCGTCGGCTTTGGCTTTCTCTTCGACGAGGATGTGCCGCGCACGGACTTCGTCGCCTCGTGCGGCCAGCTTCGCTTGCTCTTCATACATGCGGCGGACAGAGGTTTCATTGACCGTATCCCGCAAATGCCGTTCCACACGCATATTCCCCAAAATGCGTTCACGCGCGGCGGCGAGGCGGATTTTGGCTTCGCGATCCGCGTTTAATCCTTTGGCCTCTGCGTCTAAAGCGAGTAGGCGCTGGTCGATCAATTCGTCCAAAATACCGCGATAACGATTATCGGTTTTTGGCAGGCTGATGCCTTCATCCACTATGCCTTGTTCCTGCGCGGCCAAGTCGACATCTGAAGCGAAAATCTCCGTTCCGCTGACCCGGGCAACAACTGTGTCACCGCCGGCCCGCGCCACGCTTTCCAAGGCCGGGCGCGTTTCAGTCTCCGCAGGCGCACAGCTGGCAGCGAAACCGAGGGCTAGAACCAAAGGAAAAAGAGCGAAAATAGCGGTTTTCATACAGGTTTGTCCTTTGCCCCTCATCCCAATTCTCACATCACCAAACAGTGTCTGCGCGTTGACTTAGCGCGGTGCCATACCTAAGTCGACTGAAACCCAAGTGTGGCCTGACGATGATGGCCCGCCAATAGCTTTTCAGGACCTATCATGCTCGGCATCGCCAAGAAGATTTTCGGCACAGAAAATGACCGTACGCTCAAAAAACTTCGTCCCCTCGTTGATAAAATCAACGGATTAGAGCCTAAATTTGAGGCGATGACGGATGACGCTCTACGCGCGCAAACGGAAGTCTTTCGTGAACGTTTGCAGACGGGTGAAACGCTTGATGATCTCCTGCCCGAAGCTTTCGCTACGGTTCGCGAAGCCGCCAAGCGGACCTTAGGGCAGCGCCATTACGACGTGCAGCTCATTGGCGGCATTACATTGCACCGCGGTGAAATTGCGGAAATGCGCACGGGTGAGGGTAAGACCTTGGTCTCCACGCTTGCGGCCTATCTCAATGCATTGAACGGAAAAGGCGTTCATTTGGTTACGGTGAATGATTATCTCGCGACCCGCGATAGTGAATGGATGGGCCAGATCTATAATTTCCTCGGCATGACTGTCGGCTGTATCAATAATCATGACCCTTACCGTGCGGGACGCAAAGCGGCCTATGATTGCGATATCACCTACGGCACGAATAATGAATTCGGCTTTGATTACCTCCGCGATAATATGAAATATTCCGTCGAAGAGATGGGCCAGCGTGGGCACGCCTACGCCATTATCGACGAAATTGACTCCATCTTGATCGATGAAGCCCGGACGCCGCTCGTCATCTCCGGTCCGACCGATGATAAATCCGATCTCTACCGCACCATTGATGCCTTCATTCCGGAGATTGCGCCGGAAGGCTATGATGTCGATGAAAAGGCCCGAACGGCGACCTTTAACGAAGAAGGCACAGAACAGATTGAAAGCATCCTGCGCGACCGCGGCATGTTGGAAGGCGAAAGCCTCTATGACGTTGAGAATATTTCAGTTGTCCACCACATCAACCAAGCGCTGAAAGCGCATAAGCTTTATACGGCGGATAAAGACTATATTGTCAAAAATGGCGAAGTTGTTTTGATTGACGAATTTACGGGACGGATGATGGACGGCCGTCGTTTGTCTGAAGGTTTGCATCAGGCGATCGAGGCGAAAGAAGGCCTCGATATTAAACCTGAAAACCAGACCATGGCGTCTGTGACTTTGCAGAATTACTTCCGCCTCTATGACAAGCTGTCAGGGATGACAGGTACGGCAGAGACGGAAGCGTCCGAATTTGCGGACACATACGGCCTCGAAGTTCTCGTGATTCCAACGAACCGTCCGATCCAGCGGATTGATGACCAAGACGTTCTCTACCGGACAGAGCGCGAGAAATTCCAAGCGATTGTTGACGATATTGAGGAAGCCTCGAAAAAAGGCCAGCCCATGCTGGTCGGTACGGTCTCTATTGAGAAATCAGAAGCGTTGTCCCGCTTCCTGACAGAGCGGAATGTCGAACATCGTGTCTTGAACGCGCGCTACCACGAAGAAGAAGCCTCTATTGTCGCGCAGGCCGGTGTCCCCGGTGCGGTGACGATCGCGACAAATATGGCGGGTCGCGGTACGGATATTCAGCTTGGCGGCAATCTGGAGATGATGCTCGAAGAGAAACTGACGGACGACATGTCGGATTTCGAGCGTGAACAAAAAACGGCTGAGATCAAATCCGATATTGCCTATCTGAAAGAGAAAGCTCTGAATGCGGGCGGTCTTTATGTTCTGGGCACAGAACGCCATGAAAGCCGCCGGATTGATAATCAGCTGCGCGGCCGGACAGGCCGTCAGGGCGATCCGGGCCGGTCGAAATTCTATCTTTCCATGGAAGATGATTTGCTCCGTATTTTCGGCGGTGAAAAACTGAAAGCCATGATGTCCAAATTTGGCTGGGAAGAAGGTGAGCAGATTGAAAACCGCTTTATGACGAAGTCAATTGAGACCTCGCAGAAGCGCGTCGAGACCCGCAATTTCGATATTCGGAAGAACCTGCTCAAATATGATGACGTCATGAATGATCAGCGCAAAACGATTTTCGAACAGCGTATGGAA
>CAYZGF010000085.1:0-9040 GCA_964477595.1 uncultured Algimonas sp. | reverse complement strand
GCGGCGGCGACAGCTGTGATGACAGCCTTGATTTTGATATTTGCGGAAGTGCTACCCAAAACCTACGCCATTTCTCAGCCGGATAAATGGGCTTTGGTCGTTGCTCGGCCCATAAACATTATTGTCAAATTACTGAGCCCAATCGTGTCGGTCGTTCAGATGATCGTGAATGGTGTGCTGCGCATTTTCGGCGTGGATACAAATGCCAGCGCTTGGACGGCTGCGGATGAAATTAAGGGCGCGGTCGATTTGCATCTGCAAGAAGGCGGCGTGGCGAAACGTGCGCGGGATCAAATCTACGGTGTATTGGAGATTGGTGAGCTTTCCATCGAGGAGGTCATGACCCACCGCAAAAATATCGCGATGATTGATGCGGATGATGCGCCGGACCAGATCATCAAGCAGGCCATTGCCAGCGGGCATTCCCGGATTCCCGTTTACCGCGAAGACCCGGATAATATTATCGGCGTCTTGCATATGAAGGATTTGCTGAAAGCCGTTACACGCCTGAATGGGGGTGTAGAAACGCTGGACGTCAAGAAAGTTTCTCGTGACCCTTGGTTTGTTCCGGAGACAACCAGCGCCGTGAAACAGCTGCGCGCCTTCCAACAAAAGCGCGAGCATTTCGCACTCGTCGTGGATGAATATGGTTCACTTATGGGCGTGATCTCACTCGAAGATATTTTGGAAGAAATTGTTGGCGATATTCAGGATGAATATGACGAAGAACTGGCAGGCGTTACCCGCCTGAAAGAGGGCGGTGCGGTCGTGCGCGGTGATGTCGCCATACGAGATTTGAACCGCGCGATGGATTGGAAACTACCTGATGATGAAGGCCCTGTGACGATTGCCGGTCTGGTTATTCATGAAAGCCAGACTATTCCAAACCAAGGACAGGTTTTTGCCTATCACGGCTACCGCTTTGAGATATTATCCAAACAGCGCAATCAATTACAAAGCTTGCGTGTTGAAAAAACATTCGAGCCGGATCAACGGTCCGAGCGGGATTAAACCGTCTTAAGTGCGGCCTAAATCCAGCGGCCCCAATTGTCCGCTACGGGCTTGGCCAGAAATCACCCAAGCCACAAAGTGCTCGCAATTGCGGGTCAGAACGCCGTAGCGCTGGCCAATTTTACTGCGCGCCCTAACGACGAGTTGTGTGCCCGATAAGGTTGATCGATGGGAGAGCGTGCGGATAGGTTTTCCACGTGCAAAAAGCTTTTCTGATGTTTCCAGAACCTGGCCGTATCGGCGGGATGCATGAATGACGGTGCCATAGCCTGTGGCAATCCCAACATGGCGGACAACACCGTAAGCATCCGTTTCTAAAATTGTGCCTGCGGGGTGAATTTTGGCAAGGCGTTCATAATCATATCGGCTCATAAAATTTATATAGGGACAAATCCCTAAAACGCAAAACGGCCCCCAATTGGGAGCCGTTCAGATTCTATCTTTAATGCTTATGAGCGACGCTCATAATTTTCATAAAAAGTACGCGATGTACCTTGCTCGTAATAATAATATCGACCCGTCTGATCGTCATAATAGCGTGTGGTTTTATCCAAAACAGGGCGTTGAGTGGTTCCGCCATTCATCTCTTTATCTTTGTTGTTTCCGCGAACACCGCCGACAATACCGCCAATGACCGCGCCGGCGATTGCACCTTCAGATGTTTTTACATCCCCGGAGATAGCGCCAATACCGGCACCGATCGCAGCGCCTGCGGCCGCACCGCCGGCTGCATTCCGTTCTACATTGCCCGTTGTGGTACAGGCGGCGAAGGCGACACTGGCCAGACCGAGTGAAGCAAGTTTAAAAATATGCGTCATAATATAATCCTTTGACGTGAGGGAAAGAAAAAGGCTCTCACACCTTACCTTTCGGCAAGCTGTGCGAGCCCTAAATTTTAAGTTAGACTTTTTTGTGACTAGTCGATTTCCTGAACAATTTTGTTCGTGTAGACCGCACCTTCATAACTTACGTCATAAGTGTCGATTATGCGCAAATCCAATTCAGGGTCAGGTAGATCAGAGATTGGAACAATATGGTTGTAATAAATACGACCGTCGGGCCCTTCGACCGCGATCAAGTTGCTTGTCTCAACTGTACTCATAACGTCTGTTGGCCTGTCAGCGGGAACCTCAACAACACGTGATTCCATGGTTTCTGGTTCTATTTGCTGCGTTTCAGTCATTGCCATTTGTGTGGTCTCTTGAGCCAAAGCGGCAGGGGCAGCTGCTGTTGCAGATAGAGCAATCATTGCGAATATAGCGATTTCTTTAGACATTGAATGTCTCCTATTTAGGTTTTTCACTTGTCGTCTCGCAATGAAAACGGCTTCGATTCATATAAAGTTCCAAATGATGGATGAAATTATGTTAAGGAAATATTCATTACGATGATGAGGCCCTACCATGGATTTGAATTTACTTTTTACACTCGCCAATTTGAGCGTGTTTCCGGCTTGGATCATGTTGATTTTTCTTCCCAATTGGTCGGTTACAGAGAAGCTGGTACACTCCATGCTTTACCCGCTGGTTTTGGGCGTGGCCTATTCCATCGGCCTTTTCCTGTCAGTGTTTGGCGGAATGGGCGCGGCAGATGGCGGGTTCTCAACGATTGAAGGCGTGCGCGCTCTATTCTCCGTGGATATCGGGATTTTAGTCGGCTGGATTCACTATCTGGTCTTCGATTTGTTTGTTGGTGCCTGGGAAGCAAGAGATGCCAAGCGTCGCGGTTTTTCACACTGGCTCCTCATACCGTGCCTTTTCTTCACCTTTATGGCCGGACCTTTGGGTCTTCTACTCTATGTAATTTTGCGGAAGGCGACGGCCAAGGGAGGCTGGAGCCTTCTGGAATCATAAGCTGATGCGTCTGAGGGATGGACTTACCTTCAGGCTTTCCTCTCGCGCGACAAACGGATAAGGGCCCGCGCGATGACATATGCAATAGAGATCGCTGTCCAAGCAGAAGGTTGGCCGAATTGTGCGGACGTCGCCTCGCGGGCGGTTTCAGCTGTTGCCGCACAGCTTGAAGCACCGCGCGAAGGTGAGCTTTCGCTTGTCTTGTCTGATGATGCTCAGGTTCGGATTTTGAATCGAGATTATCGAAAGAAAGATAAGGCGACGAATGTTTTATCATTCCCGCAATCCGGCGCGCTATTAGGGGATATTATTCTGGCGCGTGAAACGCTTGAAGCTGAAGCCAAGGCCAAGGGCCTCTCTTTTGAGGCCCATTTAACGCATCTCATTATCCATGGCTGGCTACATTTACAGGGATTTGACCATCAAACCGATGAAACGGCCGCTGAGATGGAAGCCATCGAAATTGCCGCTCTTGCCACGCTGGGCATTGACAACCCTTATCAGGTGAGTGACGACTAACCTATCATGACAGACGAAAATCCGACCGCATTGCCGCCAAAGCGCCGCTTGCGTGACCTTCTAAAACGCAGCGAACCACATGCGCCGACAACGCCGAAAGCGTCCGATTTGTCGCAAAAGCGTATGGTCACAGCGGCTGAGCGTTTTCATCGCCTAAGAGTAGATGATGTTATGGTTCCGCGGGCAGATATTGTCGCGGTGGACAGTGCCTCGACGCTCACAGAACTCTCCGCGGCGTTTAAAGAGGCGGGTCATTCTCGGTTGCCTGTTTATAAAGAGAGTTTGGATGACCCGACAGGGATGGTCCATATCAAGGATTTGCTGCCCTATTTGATGTTGGATGCAAAAGGGCGCACAAACAAGACTTACCCGAATAAAAAGGTTCTCCAATATATTAAGCGCGAAGTCCTCTTTGTGCCGCCATCCATGTTGGCGCAGGACCTCTTACGCCGGATGCAGGGACGCCGTATTCATATGGCCGTCGTCGTGGATGAATATGGCGGGACGGATGGGCTCGTCACGATTGAAGATCTGATCGAGACAATCGTTGGCGATATTGATGATGAACATGACGAACGCGATCCGGAGGTTCAGATTGTTACGGGGAAAACCGGGCGGTCTGTTTGGGAGGCGGATGCACGTATTCTGATTGATGATTTTGAAAAAGCACTTGGTCGGGATTTCGCGACCCCGGATGAAGAAGATGATGTCGATACGTTGGGCGGTCTGATCTTCACCTTAGCGGGTCGTGTGCCTGAGCGCGGTGAGATTATCCGTCATGCTTCGGGCATAGAGTTTGAGGTCATGGATGCAGATTCCCGCCGGGTGAAACGTCTGCGCATTGCAGATGCTAAACGAAAACCCTCAAGCTCCGTTTCAAAGCCCGTTGAACCGGCGTCAAACAAAACGGATAAAACAAAACCTGCCTCCAAGACGGGGCAGAAACCTTCCGACGAAAAAACCACGACGCCAAACACCTAAATGAAGGTGCCTCTCTTATTGCGTATGGAAGGTTGGACCGGCCGGGTGGTTGGTTTGGTTCTGGGCGCCATTGCTGTTCTGGGCCATGCGCCGTTTCATTACTGGCCAATCGCAATTTTATCGCTCGCTGTCTTATTTGGGCGACTGCAATGGGCGGCAGAGGCGGACCGACCGGGACGTCGCGGTTTCTCAACAGCGCTCTGGTGGGCTGTGGGATATTTTGCGGCGGGGACGTTTTGGGTTGGTTCGGCCTTTATAGAACGCGGTCCGGAATTTATCCCGATCATGCCTTTTATGGTGGCAGGCTTAGCTTTTTTACTGTCCGTCTTCTGGGGTTTGGCGGGGGCCTATTTCGCGAGAGCAAAACTCTCAGGCCTTTTAGCTATAATCGCATTTGCAGCTGTCTTCACACTTGCCGAACTCGTGCGCGGACATATTTTTGGTGGCTTTCCGTGGAATTTGCCGGCCTATATTTTTGAGGGGGGATCGCGCCCGTCACAAATGGCCCGCTGGATAGGGGCTTACGGATTATCAAGCTTGGTTCTCATGATAAGCGCGGCTTTGGGCCAGGCGATTTTTTGGCGAGAGAGGCTCTGGCCAATTGCAATGACTATCCTGCCCCTCATTGGCCTTTACGCAATAGGCCATATGCGGTTGGCGGGTGCGAACCTCACCTATCAACCCGATATATCAATGCGTATTGTTTCCGTGCCGTTTAAACAATCCGACATGATGGAGCAAAGCAGCTCTGTTGCGATAACGAATGACTTCATTATTGCGAGTATTCAGCCCGGTATTGAAGACGTCACACATCTTGTTTGGCCTGAAGGGGCTGTTCGCGGCTTCAGAGGTCCCGCCATGGATGATCCGGAGCTGTTGAATGCCGTGGGTGGATTATTGTCGAATGGAGATGATACGCCGCCCATATGGCTGATGAACTCTTTACAGAACGAGATGGAGCGTGGGCGTCTACGTTATTATAATGCGTCAGTTGCGATCACATTTGACGCAGCAGGCGTCCCGGCCGTCGCGGCTAGTAATCGCAAACGCAAACTTGTGGCCTTTGGTGAA
Organism: uncultured Algimonas sp.; assembly: GCA_964477595.1. Lineage (GTDB taxonomy): Bacteria > Pseudomonadota > Alphaproteobacteria > Caulobacterales > Maricaulaceae > Litorimonas. The sequence goes on along the minus strand of CAYZGF010000085.1, from coordinate 3,605 downwards.
CATATTCCATTTATGGATTGGTTCGAAGATGTTCAGTTCCCGCTGATTTCCACGAATTTGGCCTCAATTTCGCCTGCAAAAGAAAAGCGTTTGGCGGATTTCCCGGGTCTGCCGAGGTTATCTCCACAGCTTTGTTACGAGGTGGCGTTCCCAGGATTGACGCCCGGCGGTGACGGGAAACCTGCTGAATTTATTCTCAATCAATCCAATGATGCTTGGTTCGGGAAAAGTGCGGGACCCGCTCAACACGCGAATACGGCGCGGTACCGATCTATCGAAACCGGACTGCCCATTATCCGTGCAGCCTCAAATGGAATTAGCGGTCAGATTGACCCTTACGGCAGACTTCACGGAAAAGTTGTGAGTGAAGAAACACAGTATATTGATGTGAAACTTCTCAAGCCTTTGAAATTCAATAATAATATCAAGCTCATGGATTTGGCGTTGCTCTTGATAAGTGTGCTTATATGCGTCATAACGCCACTCGTTAGATTAGGAGGTGTGGGACCTCGTTTCTGACATTGGGTAACAAAATAAACGTTCGACATATTTTTGGTGGAGGCATCAAAACTGTGTGTCATGGAGGCACCGAACGTAGATGGGATCTATTATGAGTGAAAAACTTGGCCCGCGGTCACCGAACCCGGTTGATGTTCATGTGGGTGCACGCGTGCGATTGCGCCGAAAAATATTAAGGCTCAGTCAAGAAAAACTAGGTGAACAATTAGGCGTCACCTTCCAGCAAGTTCAAAAATATGAACGCGGCGCAAACCGTGTCGGCGCCAGTCGTTTGTGGAAACTCTCTGAGGTACTCGATGTGCCTGTCAGTTTTTTCTATGACGGCTTGTCGACAGAATATGGCGGTCAATCGGACAGCTCGGCACTCTTGCCGGAAACGCCGGATCAGTCCCCTGTTGTATATGATTTTATTAACTCAACTGACGGGGTTAGCCTCGCCAAAGCTGTATTGAAGATCAAAAACAAAGCTGTGCGCCGCCAGATTTTGGAATTAGCGCGCTCTTTGGGTGAACATCAAGACGAATAGCCCTTTATCGCTCGGGCTGCGCCGCCTATAGGCGCGGCAATGAGCTTTGATCGCGAATCCGATAAATTTCGAACCTTTGGCCGTGCCAAAGGGCGCCCGCTATCGCCCCATATGCAGGCGATCTGGGATGGCACCTTTCCGTCCCTAAAATGGGATGTCGGCGCAGATTTGCCTAAAGGCGAACTCTGGCTGGAAATCGGATTTGGCGGTGCAGAGCATCTGCTCTGGCAGGCCGAACATCATCCGGACATTCATCTTGTTGGCGCGGAGCCCTTTTTAAACGGCGTCGCAAAAGCCGTGCGGGGCGCGCATGATGCTGACTTAAAAAATCTATCTCTGCATCACGGCGACGTCCGGGATCTACTGGACGCCCTACCAGATGCGTCTCTCTCAAAGATTTTTATATTATTCCCGGACCCTTGGCCGAAATCACGGCATCACAAACGTCGTCTTTTACGGTCTAAATTCATTCATGAACTCCACCGCGTTTTAAAACCCGGCGGAGAGCTACGCTTTGCCAGCGATATTATTCATTATGTAGATTGGACGCTCTCCCGCCTCAAACGACATGGCGGCTGGGATTTTACCCATACCGAAAATTCCGATTGGCGCGTGCGAGGCGAAGACTGGCCCGGTACACGCTATGAAGCCAAGGCCGGGCGCGAAGGTCGCCCTTGCCACTATTTCAAATTTACCCGTTCAGATAATTAGATAGGATTTCCCATGCGACCCAATGACCGAGCTCTTGACCAACTTCGCGACGTTTCTTTTGAACCCGGCGCGAATGCCTATGCAGAAGGGTCCTGCCTCGTAAAATTTGGCGGCACACATGTTCTGTGTACGGCCTCAATTGATGCGGGCGTCCCGCGCTGGCTCAAGGGCAAAGGCCGCGGTTGGGTCACGGCGGAATATGGGATGTTACCCCGCTCCACACATACGCGAAATTCCCGTGAAGCTGCACGTGGTAAACAAAGCGGACGCACGATTGAAATCTCCCGCCTCATTGGACGCTCCTTGCGCGCCGTCATTGATTTGGAAAAATTGGGCGAACGCCAGATTATTATCGATTGCGACGTCATGCAGGCCGATGGCGGCACACGGACGGCATCAATATCGGGCGGTTGGGTTGCGCTTTGGTTGGCCTGTGAAAAACTCGTCAAAGACGGTGAGCTAACGGAAAATCCGGTCTTCGCAAAAATGGCGGCTGTCTCTTGCGGGATCGTTGAGGGCACATGTCGTCTGGATTTGGAATATGTTGAAGACAGCGCCGCCCAAGCGGATGCCAATTTCGTCCTGACAGATAAAGGCGGGATTATCGAAGTCCAAGCCAGTGCGGAAGACACACCTTTCACGGCTGATGAAATGAACGAGCTCACGCGCCTCGCGGTTCAGGGGATCGGCGAATTATGCGAATTACAACAAGCTGCCGTTAAATAATATACTCATTTAAATAAGACCTAACACTATGACCGATCGCCATAACCTTCTTGCCACGCTCGCAGCAGAAGCTGACCGCGATATTTCGATTTCGTCGCTTTACGCTTCAGAGCCGGACCGTCTGTCTCGATTTGTAATGCGCGAGGGTCCTCTGCGCGCTGATTTTTCGAAACAAGCTTTGGACGCGAAAGCTTTGGATACGTTGTTGGATTTGGCCGCGAAATGCGATCTGGAAGAATGGCGGGCCAAGCTTTTCTCCGGCGAAAAGGTGAACACATCCGAGGACCGCGCGGTTCTGCACATGGCCTTACGCGGTGTTGGCGGCACGGCGGAAAACCAGAAGGACGTCGCAGAGATGCGCGAGCATATGGCGGCATATGCGGGAGCAATTCGTGCGGAAGGTAAGTTCAAAAATATTGTCCATATCGGGATCGGCGGATCGGACCTCGGCCCGCGCCTCGTGTCGGATGCGTTTGAGGCTGCAGCAGAGCAAAGCCTGACACTCCGCTTCGCCGAAAATGTCGACGGTGCATCCGTCAATGACGCGATAAAGGGACTCAACCCGGCGGAGACTTTGGCCGTTGTTGTTTCTAAATCTTTCGGGACGCAAGAAACCAAAATGAACGGCGAAAGCGTCCGCGATTGGCTGGGTAGCTATGGCAGTACGAATATGATTGCCGTGACCGCAAACCGCGACCGCGCCGTGGAGTTTGGGATTGCACCTGAAAACATCTTTGATTTTTGGGACTGGGTTGGCGGACGTTATTCCGTTTGGTCCGCTGTTGGGCTGTCTTTGCAAATCGCCTATGGCCCGGATGTCTTCAGTGATTTTCTGGACGGGGCCAAGGCAATGGATTTGCATTTCCGCGACCAACCTTTGCAGGAAAACCTACCTGTTATGATGGCGCTTGTCGGTATCTGGAACCGCAATGGTCTTGGTTATGGCTCGCAAGCCGTTATTCCTTATGCGCGCCGTCTGCGTAAATTTTCGGCCTTTCTGCAACAGCTGGAAATGGAAAGTAACGGCAAATCAGCAACCCGTGACGGCGAAGCGACGACGTTAACCTGTCCCGTCATTTGGGGCGACGAAGGCACGAATGGCCAGCACGCCTTTTTCCAATGG
>CAYZGF010000084.1:0-9164 GCA_964477595.1 uncultured Algimonas sp. | reverse complement strand
CATAAACAAGAGCTTCTTGCCGGGGTGGCTCCACATAAAGGCGTAATAGGCGCGCAAATTCGCGAATTTCTGCCAGCGATCACCGGGCATGCGCTCGATCAGAGAGCCTTTGCCATGGACCACTTCATCGTGAGACAGCGGCAGCATATAGTTTTCGGAAAAGGCGTAATCGATACCAAAGGTCATTTTGTGATGGTGATGACGGCGGTTGATTGGATCTTCCGACATATATTCCAATGTGTCGTTCATCCAGCCCATGTTCCATTTGAAGCCAAAGCCGAGGCCGTCGTGATTTGTAGGAGCTGTTACGCCCGGCCAAGCCGTGCTTTCTTCTGCGATCGTAATGATACCGTCCACCGCGTTATAAGCGTCAGCATTCATGGATTGCAGGAATTTGACGGCCTCCCAATTCTGGTTCCCACCGTCAGGATTAGGAACCCATTCACCGTCTTCGCGGGAGTAATCAAGGTATAGCATGGACGCCACAGCATCCACGCGAAGGCCGTCAAGATGATATTCTTCAAGCCAGAACCGTGCATTCGCGACAAGATAATTGACAACTTCGCGACGTCCAAAGTTGAAAATCAGCGTGTTCCAATCGGGATGAAATCCCTTTCGGGGATCAGCATGTTCATAAAGATGCGTCCCGTCAAATTTTGCTAGGCCATGTTCATCAGATGGGAAGTGACCGGGCACCCAATCGAGAATGACACCAATTTCGGCTTTGTGGCAGGCATCGACGAAAGCTTTGAAATCTGAAGGTGAGCCATGGCGGGCTGTTGGCGCGTAGAGTCCAATGGGTTGATAGCCCCAAGATCCATCAAAGGGATGCTCTGTTATTGGGAGGAGTTCGATATGTGTGAAGCCGAGCATTTTGACGTAAGGGATCAGCTTTTCGGCCAGTTCGTCATAACTCAAATATTGATTATTTTCGCCGCGTTGCCATGACCCCATATGCAGTTCGTAAACGGACATGGGGGCTTCGCGGTGCTGACGCGAACCGCGCGTTTTCATCCATTTTGCATCGCGCCATTTATAGGTCGAAAGATCGCGGACAACAGACGCTGACTTTGGGCGAAATTCTGCGCCAAATCCGACGGGGTCCGCTTTCAATGGATGCATGTGCCCCTGTGTATCGCGGATCGCATATTTATAGGCAGCGCCATCGCCTACACCGGGGATGAAAAGCTCCCAAATGCCGCTTCCGCCGCGTGAGCGCATGGGATGTTGAGTTGTGCTCCAGCTATTAAAATCACCGACGACGCAGACACCAGCCGCATTTGGCGCCCAAACAGAAAAACGGGTTCCGTCGATGCCCTCTTGAGTTTTGACATGCGCGCCCAGGGCTTGGAATGCATGAACATGTTTGCCCTCAGAGAGGAGGTATAAGTCTAACTCACCCAGATCCGGCGCAAATCTATAAGGGTCTTCATAGCGGTGTTCGACACCGTCATAATTTGCGATGAGATGATAACCTGTTTTGAGTTTCGAGGCTTTCACGCGGGCCTCAAAGATTCCACCTTCATGCAATCGCTCACACTGTGCGACCGTTTTTGTTCCGCGCGGTTTTACAATCGTGACGGATTGCGCATATGGAGCGTAGGCTCGGATGATAAGATCGTCGCCGACAGGATGAGCCCCCAGATAGGAAAATGGGTCAGCATGAAGGCCGCGAAGAATTCGTACGCTATCAGGCTGATCTATTGTCATGCTCAGCTTGGGGTTCCGTCAGTTGGCGTATTCCAAATGTCCTTGGCGTATCCACGGATTGTCCGATCAGAACTAAACCAGCCCATTTTTGCTGTGTTTAAAATAGCCATTTCCGCCCATTTTTCGCTCTGACCATACACACTGTCTACATGACGCTGCATGTCCCAGTAAGCCTGAAAATCTGGAACGACCTGAAAATAGTCATGATGTTCAATATTATCGAGAATGTCGTTGTACCGATTGGTGTCGCCGTCAGAGAAGACGCCGGTTTTCAATTGCTCGATAATACGTTGTAGGCGAGGGGAGTCTTTTATGACTTCCGAGGGACGTCTCCGCGCATGTTGACGTTCGGCCACTTCATCCGCCTTCATGCCGAAGATAAAGATATTCTCATTGCCAAGATGTTCCGCCATTTCGACATTCGCCCCGTCCAATGTTCCGATCGTCAGTGCGCCATTAAGTGCGAATTTCATATTCCCGGTACCGGAGGCTTCGAAGCCAGCGGTTGATATTTGCTCGGACAAATCCGCGCCCGGAATAAGAATTTCAGCCGCAGACACATTGTAGTTTGGCAGAAAAATGACTTTCAGCTTATCACCAATGTCTGCGTCATTATTCACGACATCCGCGACATCATTGATCAGCTTGATGATGAGCTTGGCGAGGAAATAACTCGGCGCTGCTTTGCCCGCGAAGATTTTCACGCGAGGTTGAATGTGAACTTTCGGATTATCCTTGATCTCATTATAGAGCGCGATTGTCTCCAGAATATTCATCAACTGACGCTTATATTCGTGAATTCGCTTAATCTGAATATCGAACATCGCATCGGGGTTTACGGTGATGCCCATGCGGTCTTTTAGGAATGCAGCCAAGCGCGCCTTGTTCTCAGATTTCACAGACATATATTTCTTTTGAAACGCCTGATCTGTTGCCAATGGAGAGAGCTTGTCGAGCTGCTCCAAATCGTCAATCCAGCCGTCGCCAATCTCATCGGTAATGAGGTCAGATAATCCGGGATTACACTCTAATATCCAACGGCGCGGCGTTACACCATTCGTCTGGTTCACGATTTTCTCCGGGAACATAGTGTGCAAATCATGGAACACGGTTTGCTTCATTAATTCCGTGTGAAGAGCCGAAACACCGTTCACTTTACGAGATCCGATAAAGGCCAAATTGCCCATACGAACCCAATCCTGCTGATGTGGATGGATTGCTTGTATGCCTGCAATGACATGATGCTCCAATCCTTTGGCGAGTGCTTCTTGGTAGAAAGCACCGTCAATCATATTGATGATCTGAAGATGACGCGGGAGGATAGACCGGAACAAATCGACAGGCCATTTTTCCAACGCTTCGGGAAGCAGCGTATGGTTCGTGTAATGCAACGTTTCGCGCGCGACTTTGAATGCTGCGTCAAATTCGAATCCATGTAAGTCCATCAAAATGCGAATGAGTTCAGGCACGGCAATGGCCGGGTGTGTATCGTTTAATTGAACGGCAACATGATCGCCCAACTTTGAGAGATCAGAATAATTCATCAAGAAACGACGGATCAGGTCTTGCAAAGATGCGGAGGTGAAGAACACTTCCTGCTTGAGGCGCAATTCTCGTCCTTCTGGTGTATGGTCTCCGGGATAGAGGACTTTTGAAATCGTCTCGGCCAGAATTTGCTGGCGTGCCGCCGCCATGAAATCGCCTTCATTGAACTTTTTGAGGTTCATCATATCGGCTTGTCGTGCAGACCAGAGACGGAGGGTATTCACATGTTTTCCTTCCCAGCCGGCAATCGGCATGTCGAAGGCTACGGCCTGGATGCGTTCTGTTGGTGACCAAACCGTTTTTCCGCTTTCATTCGTGTGAACATGTCCACCAAATTCAACATTATAGACGACTTCGGGGCGACGGAACTCCCAAGCATTGCCCTGGATAAGCCAGTCTTCAGGTTCCTCCATCTGCCAACCATCATCTATGTTTTGGCGGAAAATTCCGTGTTGATAGCGTATGCCGTAGCCCATTCCAGCCACACCAGTTGTTGACATTGAGTCCATAAAACATGCTGCCAAACGGCCGAGACCGCCATTACCCAATGCAGCATCTTGTTCCGAGTGTAACACATCATGAAAATCTACATCTTGTGCAGCGAAGAATTTACGGGCTTCGTCAATTAGTCCGAGGTTGGTCAAGCTATCTTCCAGCATCCGGCCAATCATGAACTCCATAGAGAGATAATAGACGCGCTTTTGCTTGTTTTTGTAAATCCGACGGGTCGTATTGATCCAGCCCTCGACCATATGGTCGCGGGCCGCGAGTGATAATGCGACACACCAATCGCGCTCCACAGCATGTTCTTTATCTTTACCAACTGAGTAAATCAGATGGCGTAAGACAGAGTCGCCAAAGCTCTCTTCAATAAGAGACTTTGTATCGTCAATTTTATGGGCTGATGGTGACATGAGTATTCTCTGAGAAATCGCTTTTTAGTCGATATGTTTGATTGGAGAGTTTTTTGCGGGTAGCGAATTTTTCGGCTATTGTCGTGTGTCCGGTTTTTCGAATTTAAAAATTATTTTCGTTTCGCTTGCTGTTTCTCTTCATGTAAACAATCATACAAAATATAACAGTAAAAACTTGCGCGCTGCGCATATTGAGGGGTGAATGATGCAAAATCAGGCATTTTCGTCAAATAGAAGACTCGCGGCCAAAACGATGGCTTTCGTATTAGCTGGCGGACGCGGGAGTCGACTCCATAATCTGACGGAAAAACGGGCAAAGCCGGCTGTCTTCTTCGGCGGGAAATTCCGGATCATCGATTTTGCGCTTTCAAACGCTATGAATTCCGGCATTCGCCGTATTGGGGTCGCGACGCAATATAAACAACATAGCCTTATCCGACATTTGCAACGTGGCTGGAATTTCTTCCGGGCGGAACGCAATGAGAGTTTCGACATTATGCCGGCATCTCAAACCATGTCTGATGATCGCTGGTATGAGGGTACGGCGGATGCTGTTTATCAGAACATCCATATCATAGAGAGCTATTCCAATGTGGAATATATCGTCATTCTCGCCGGAGATCATATCTATAAAATGGATTATGAACTCATGCTGGAGGAGCATGTGAACTCTAAAGCTGACGTGACGATTGGCTGCTTGGAGGTCAGTGTGGAAGAGGCCAAGGCTTTCGGCGTTATGCATGTCGATAAGAGTGACATGATTACGGATTTCCTCGAAAAACCCGAAAATCCGCCAACCATCCCCGGACAGGACGGCGTGTGTTTGGCCTCAATGGGTATCTATGTCTTCGACAAGGAGTTTTTGTTCGAACAATTGCGTCGGGACGCAGCGGAAGAGGGCAGTGACCGTGACTTTGGTAAAAACCTCATTCCCTACATCGTTAAAAACGGAAAGGCGCAAGCGCACCGCTTTACAAAATCATGTGTAAGGTCCGATGGCGAGGAAGAGGCCTATTGGCGCGACGTTGGTACAATTGACGCATATATGGAAGCCAATCTTGATCTGACATCATTCGAACCCGCTCTGAACCTATATGACAGCAATTGGCCGATCTGGACTTATTCTGAACTCGCTCCCGGGGCTAAATTTATTCATGACGAAGTTGGGAGACGCGGAAATGCTGTAAACTCCGTTGTGTCAGGAGGGTGTATCGTTTCGGGCTCGCGAGTGGACCAATCGCTGTTATTTACCGGTGTTTATGTGCACTCATATTCATCATTGAAACGCGCGATCGTCTTGCCCGAAGTCGATATTGGCGAAGTTGTGCAAATGACAAATGTTGTCATTGACAAAGGTGTACGAATTCCAAAAGGGCTTGCCGTCGGGAATGATCCTGAATTAGATGCAAAAAGGTTCTATCGGACTGAGAATGGGGTCTGCCTTATCACTCAGGCGATGATTGACAATTTGGACAAGTAGTTGGCCTCTAAAAAGACTCTATCCGTATTATTCGTCGCCTCTGAATGCTTTCCGCTCATCAAAACGGGCGGTCTGGCCGATGTTGTCGGCGCGCTTCCCCTAGCTTTGGAAAAAGTTGGTCTGAATGTCACCGTCTTTCTACCTGGATTTCCCAAGGTCCTTGCTGGATTAAAAAATAAGCGAACCTATGCGAAGCTACCTTCCATAGCAGGTCAGTCAGCCAAGCTGATTTCCGGAAAAACAGTTACAGGGCTTTCCGTCATTGCGTTAGATGCGCCGGAATTTTTCGAAATAGACGGCAATCCTTATCTAGATGCATCGGGTCAAGATCGTGAGGGCAATGGCGAAAAATTTTCTGCCTTCTCAAAAATTGCTGCGGAGATTGCGCAAGGGAAAACCGGTCGAAAAGCTTTTGACATCCTTCATGCACATGATTGGCAAGCCGGACTATGCGCAGCCTATTTGAAGGCTTCCGGTGATAAGCGGGTCAAAACCGTTATCACGATTCATAATCTCGCATTTCAAGGTTTGTTTCCGAAAAAACTCATGGGTGACCTTGATCTGCCTGAAAGCTATTTCGGACCTGAGGGGTTCGAATATTGGGATCAGGTCAGCTTCCTAAAAGCGGGTATCGGATTCAGCGATCATATCACAACTGTCAGTCCTACCTACGCTTTGGAAATCCAATCTGACGAAGGCGGAATGGGATTTGGCGGTATGTTAAGAGCCAAAGCTGACAGACTGTCAGGCATATTAAACGGAATTGATCTGGATGTCTGGAATCCTGAAACAGATAAAGAAATTAAACAGAGCTTTTCTGCGAGATCCCCAGCCGGGAAAGCCCAAAACAAACAGGCCCTTCAAAAGGCATCAGGACTTCGTCAGGATCCAAGCGCGCCGCTCTTCACAGTGATCTCTCGATTAACAACCCAAAAGGGGCTGGATCTTCTGGCTGATATGACTGATTTCATCGTTTCCAAGGGAGGGCAATTGGCGCTCTTAGGGTCAGGCGATTCTGCGATTGAAGGGGCCTTTCAGGCGGCCGCTCACAAGCACCCTTCAGAAATATCTGTTACGATAGGATATGACGAACCCCTGGCCCACCGACTTCAAGCCGGGGCGGACGCGATTTTCATTCCATCACGATTTGAACCCTGCGGGCTAACCCAACTCTGTGCGATGCGTTATGGCACGGTTCCAATTGTAGGACGCGTTGGCGGGTTAAATGACACTGTGATCGACGCCAGCCCGATGGCCTTGGCCAGTGATGTTGCGACGGGCCTACAATTTTCGCCGATAAATGCGCATATGTTGTTCTCAGCAATTGCTCGAACTTTTGATCTTTATGCCTCGCCAAACGTTTGGAACAAGATGGTTGAAAACTGCTTGTCTCAAAATGTCGGGTGGGAGGCATCAGCTGTTGAATACCGGGATCTATACGCGTCTCTGTAATGTCCACAAAGCGTTCCATTTCCAAAGGCAGCCCTGCGCCGCTTGGCCCGCATGCAAAACGTGATGGCGTGAATTTTGCGCTTTTTTCTGCGCATGCCACAGCCGTATATGTATGTTTATTCAGTGCCGATGGGACGACGGAATTAGAGAGAATTAGATTTCCGGCGCGGACAGGTGATGTCTGGCATGGATTTATCAAAGGTTTCAGAAACGGTCAGCTTTATGGATATCGCGTTGACGGTCCATATGCACCGACCGAGGGTCACAGGTTTAATCCGAATAAGTTACTCGTCGACCCTTATGCCAAAACTCTTTTTGGTGAGTTCCTCCAACATGACGCGCTTTACGGATATGATGTAAATTCGCCCGAGAAGGATATGTCTTTCAGTACGACCGACAGTGCACCATATGTAGCTAAGTCGGTTGTTGGCGAAACTGAGTATGATTGGGCTGATGATCAGCACCCTGGAACGGATTGGGCTGATACCATCATCTATGAAGCCCATGTCAAAGGGCTGACGAAACTGAAGAAAGACATTCCTGCAATAGAGCGCGGAACAGTTGCAGGACTATCCAATCCTGCAACAATCTCACATCTTAAAAACTTAGGCGTAACAGCAATCGAGTTGCTGCCCCTGCAGAGCTTTTTCTCAGAACCGCGCCTGACGGAAATGGGTCTGACAAATTATTGGGGCTATAATCCGGTGAATTTCTTCTCACCGCACAATCCATATTTGGGGCCGTCGCAGCACACTGCGGTGCAGGATGCCGTAAAGGCGCTACATACAGCCGGCATCGAAGTCATTTTGGACGTCGTCTATAATCATACGGCAGAGAGTTGGGAGCTGGGTCCAACCCTGTCATATCGCGGCATTGATAATGCCAGCTATTATCACCTCGCAAACGATCGACGGTTTTACATCAATCACACGGGTTGCGGGAATACGCTGAACATGGGAAATCCGCGTGTCCGAGAGCTGACAATAGAGAGCCTTCGCTATTGGGTTGAGCAGTTTCATATTGATGGATTCCGCTTTGACCTTGCGCCGACATTGGGCCGAAGTCCTTATTATTTCGATGCGGATGCACCATTTTTCCAGGCGCTGAGAAATGATCCGGTTCTCTCCAAGGTTAAGCTGATCGCGGAACCTTGGGATATTGGTCCGGGTGGATATGTATTGGGGCAATTCCCCGATGAATGGACCGAATGGAATGATCGCTACAGAGATACAGTTCGCAGCTTTTGGCGCGGCGATGCCGGCGCACATCAAAGCCTCGCGGAGGCTTTACTCGGCTCCGCAAACACCTTTGAGCGCGAGGGGCGCTCTGCCACCAGTTCTATAAATTTCATCACCGCTCATGATGGTTTCAATCTGCAGGATACTGTCAGCTATAATGACAAGCACAATCACGCGAATGGTGAAGATAACCGCGATGGTCATGGGCATAATCTGTCCGACAATATGGGTGTCGAAGGTGAAACAGATAATCCTGATATAATCGCGGCTCGTCAAAGGCGAAAAAATAACATGCTCGCAACACTGTTACTCTCGCAGGGCACGCCCATGCTGCTTGCCGGGGATGAATTGGGACATTCACAGCGCGGTAATAATAATGCCTATTGCCAAGATAATGAGCTAACATGGCTCGATTGGGACAATCGCGATCAGGACCTTGAAGATTTCACGCGAGATGTGATTGCACTCCGGAAGGCCTATCCACATTTCTCGCAAAGCGAATTTCTTCATGGTGGAAAGATCAAAGACAGTCTCGTCAGTAATGTGGAGTGGCTTTCACCCAGTGGGAATATCTTAAAGAACCACGAGTGGGAAAATCCACATTTACAATGCTTGGGATTAGCTCTCTCCAAGCAAGATGAAGACACGCTTATCGTCATTATAAATCGAGGCGAAGCGTGTCGGTTCGCGTTTTCGAGTGATGAGTTAGAGCGCCTATTGTCGACATCGGAAGAGGCCGAAGATCTGACAACAATCCCTTCAAATTCAGTGTCTGTTTTTAAGGCCGACGGATATTATATGCCGAAGGAAATATACGAATACGCC
>CAYZGF010000083.1:0-9178 GCA_964477595.1 uncultured Algimonas sp. | reverse complement strand
AAACAACTCTACTTTTTCTGCCGGTATTCCGACAGAAAGATCAACTCTGCGGGCATGTCCTGCTTTAAACATAGCTTCGGCAGTCACTGGATGGGCTGCAACCGATTTCGCATGTCTGCACATATTCTTAACCGTAACCCCGCACACTCTCCCTATGGCCGCTTTGCAGAAAATTCCCGCCCCCGAAGTGTTGCACCTCTTCATTGACCATTTGCGCGGCGAGCGGCGTTTGGCGGAGAAGACGTGCGAGGCTTACACGCGCGATATTTCTGAATTTTTGGGGTTCCTCGCGGGATATTTGGAAAAGCCAATCACCCTGCCCGATATTGTGGGTGTCGAGACGCGCGGCTTTCGCGCCTATCTCGCGCAGCGGCGGCGCGGCAATCGTCCGCTGTCTGCGGCCTCTATCCAGAGGCAGCTCTCCGCTGTGCGAACCTTTTACCGTTATATTGAACGCCGCTGGGATGCGGCCAATTCCGCCCTGCCCCTCATCCGCGGCCCGCGCGTCAAGCGCCCACTGCCGAAAGCAGTCAGCGCGGCAGAGGCGTTGAAAATTGTCGATACACCGCTCGATAGCCCGGGCGAGCCTTGGATCTCGGCCCGCAACCAAGCCGTTCTTGCGCTGTGTTACGGGGCGGGTTTGCGGATTTCAGAAGCGCTGAGCCTCACGGGACGGGATGTGCCATTGGGACGGCGGATTCAGCTCACGGGTAAAGGGAATAAAACCCGCTTGGTCCCGATTCTGCCCGTCGTGGCAGAGGCGGTGTCGGAATATATGCGGGTCAGCCCGTTTCAACTTTCGCCCGAACAGCCAATTTTTCGCGGTGCGCGAGGCGGCGTATTACGCCCTGAAATCATCCAAGGCGAAGTCCGGCGTTTGCGCGGGGCTTTGGGGTTACCGGAGAGCGCAACACCCCATGCGTTGCGCCATAGTTTCGCGACGCATTTGCTGGCTGGCGGCGGAGATTTGCGGACGATTCAACAGCTTTTGGGACATGAGAGCCTCTCGACGACGCAGCGCTATACGGATGTCGATGCGGCGCGCCTGATGGATATTCATGCGGGTGCACATCCGAGAGCCTAAAAAAAAGCCCCCGGAAAACCTCCGGAGGCAAAAGGCGTTTTAATGTCAGCTCATTATCAGGAAGGATTTCTCAATTCCACGCTCAGGCTGGTGCCCATATTCGGGATGTTGACCTTCACGTCATCAAATGTCGGCATATCGTCGGCGGGCGGATTGCCGGACGCACCATAGCTATCATAAATGACAGTGTAGTCCTCGCTCATGGAAAATCGGCCATCCCCATCACGGTCATGCCAAACGGACACGGCATAATCTCCCGGTTCCGAAACATGAAAAGTTTCTGTCATGGACCCAACCTTTGCAGTGGGGGCAACGCCGCCGGCGCCTTTCATGGACCGAAACTCGTCCCGGGTCTGAATGGACACATAGACCGGGTCGTCACCCGCAGCCGCCGGATCAATATTCGTGATGGTCACTGTGACGGGAATCGTCCCGGGCACTTTTTTCCAACCGGACGCATCGGCGGCAAAACTTGTCATGGCACTGACAAGCGTGATCATTCCAGCCGCTGCGAGGGCTTTTGTCTTTGAGTTGAGGGTAGGTAATACAAACATTTTCGTCTCCTTTACAATTTAGTTTGTATTTCAAACTAGACATAAACAAGTTTGTATGTCAAACCTATTTTATATTCGAAGTCCGGCGTGCCAGCCGGATGCAACACAGGAGACGAAGATGGCAATAGAAAGCAGGATGAGTGTCGAAGCGCTCAAAGCGGAACTCGATGCGCAAAAGCTGGCGCAATATATTAGAGTGTCAGGAGGCTTGCCCATACCCTTGGCGGGTGCCGTTTACTGGCTCGCTCTGGCATGGCTGGGCACACAAACTGATCTAGGTGGTTGGGCGACCCTCGCCTTTCCCCTATCCGGTCTAATCTTCCCACTGGCTCTATTATTTGCCTTCCTCATGAAAAACGACTTCATGAAAGATAAGTCCGCCGTAGGAAATGTCCTTCTCCCTACTTTCGCGAGCATGCTGTTATTCTGGCCGATGCTCATCATGGCCGCCAAAAGCGCCGCACCGGAACTTGTCGTTCCGATCCTCGCAATCGGCATGTCTCTGCATTGGCCCGTCATTGGTTGGGCCTATAACCGGACTGCCCTCTTCACGGCTCATTCTGTTCTAAGGACAATCGCAGTCCTGCTCGTCTGGTTTATGGTCCCGGAAGACATGCTTGTCTTGATCCCGGCCGTCGTCGCAGCGAGCTATATTTTCACAGTCTTCGCGATTTATGCTGACCTACATATCCTCAAACGAAAACACCTAATCATTCAAAACGGAGTCTCATCATGACAAATAGCGAACTTCTCGCGGATCTGGAAAATGCCAGCCGCATCGCAAAAGCGGGAGAGGACATGCCTCTCGTCGGTGGACCTATCGGGTTGATGTGGGGCGTCCTTCTGACCACAACATTTGCCATTCATTATTTAATTTTGGAACGGATATTAGCCGTCCCGGAATGGTCCTTCGCTATTCTCTGGATCGCCTTTGCGGTTCTAGGCGGAATAGGCAGCATGACCCTTGGTCGCAAAGTCGGCAAAAGCCCGGGAGCCTACTCCACGGCAAATCGCGTAGAGAGCAATATCTGGATTATGTTTACGGCCGCTTTGGGGTCTGTTGCTGTTGGCGTCTTACTAAATATCTTGCTTGCAGGTGGATCCCATGAGCTTTGGACAATTATCCTCATATTAGGCTTCGCAGGCCAAGGCCTCGCCTATGGCGTTATTGCAAAAATGGCCGGTCATGGCTGGCTGCACTTCGCCTCATTCGCGGGATGTATGATGGCCGCTGTAACGATGAGTTTTTACGGACAAGACGTCATTTATCTAATCGCGGCCATCGGTTCCGTTGTCACGATTATCATCCCGTCTCTTCTTTCCATGAAAGCGGCGCGATAATGCCTAGTGAAAACCCTGACATAGATATTGGCGCCATTGATGACGTGATCCATGGACGGCTGCGGCTCGGTATTATGGCTTATCTGTCAGCCGTAAATCCTGCCAGTTTCCCCGAATTGAAAGACAAGACAGGCGCAACAAACGGCAATTTGTCGACGCATTTGACCAAACTGGAAGCAGCTGGATTTGTAAGGCAAGAAAAAGGATATAATGGCAAGCGCCCCCAAACCCTTGTCCACCTTACGCCGGACGGCCGCAAAGCCTGGATAGACTATCTCGACGCGATGAAAGCATTGCTTGGCCATTCGATTTCGGATGGTTGAGCTTTCCGCCTAAACACTCCATGTCAGTAACTTGAACTTACAGGAGACTGACATGTCTAACCCTCTCTTCACCCCGTTCACTGTGCGCGGAATGACCCTGCCGAACCGTATCGTCATGGCCCCCATGACACGGAGTTTTTCTCCCGACGGGGTTCCGGGCGAAAATGTTGCGGCCTATTATAAACGCCGCGGCGACGCGGATGTTGGGCTAATCATTACGGAAGGCACGGTGATTGACCGCGAAGGTTCGGCGAATGATCCGAACTATCCAAAATTCCACGGCGAAAAACCGCTGGCAGGATGGAAAGCGGTTGCAGATGCTGTCGCCGAGACACCCGGTAAAATTGCCCCACAACTCTGGCATGTCGGCATGGTCCGCAAGCCGGGGACAGGACATAATCCGGATGCGCAATCCGACAGCCCGTCTGGCGTGACGCATACCGGGAAAGCCGTCTTGCCGGAACCTTCA
Organism: uncultured Algimonas sp.; assembly: GCA_964477595.1. Lineage (GTDB taxonomy): Bacteria > Pseudomonadota > Alphaproteobacteria > Caulobacterales > Maricaulaceae > Litorimonas. The sequence goes on along the minus strand of CAYZGF010000083.1, from coordinate 5,407 downwards.
GATGAAGAGGTTGCGGACATGGTCAACAGCTATGCCCGTTCTGCTAAATCGGCAAAAGAGCTGGGCTTTGACGCGATTGAGCTTCACGGCGCGCATGGCTATCTCATCGACCAGTTTTTCTGGGGCGTGATGAACCAACGCGAAGATAAATATGGCGGCGATTTGAATGACCGCGCGACATTTGCTGCGGATATTATTCGTGAGTGCCGGAAAGCTGTCGGTGACGACATGCCGATCATCTTGCGTTTCTCGCAATGGAAACAACAGGACTACACAGCTCGTTTGGCGGACACGCCGCAGAAACTCGAAGCCTTTCTCACGATCTTTGCGGATGCCGGTGTCGATGTTTTGCATTGCTCTCAGCGCCGGTTCTGGGAGCCTGAATTTGAAGATAGCGACCTGAATTTAGCAGGTTGGGCGAAGAAATTGACGGGACTACCCACGATCACTGTGGGCTCCGTTGGATTAAACGGCGACTTTTTTGAGGCCTTCCAAGGCAAAGGTGCAGAAGCCGCATCCTTGGATGAATTGTTCGAACGCATGGATAAAGGCGAGTTTGACATGGTCGCAGTCGGCCGCGCCCTCCTCCAAGACCCTCACTGGGCCTCTAAGGTTAAGCAAGGGCGCTTTGACGAGTTGAAAAACTACAGCGCGGACGCCCTGAAGACGCTTTATTGATTAGGCCTAATATTCCGACCAGATTTCTGCAGGCCCCGTGATAGAAAGTGTTCGACCATATTTATCAAAGACTTTTTTAACGTCGGGCCGATTGGCGACCTCGCGAATTCGATCTAACTGCGAAATTAGGAATGTATCCGGATGAAGAGGGACTGTATCTTCGACAAAAATCGAAATCGTTCCGGCACGATGTGTTTGGCTCTCCAGTCGCTCGATTAGAGTGTCGGCCACCTCATCATCCCGCTCCAGACAGGCAAAAGCGAGTGTTTTTATGCCCGGGTTGTCTTCTGCCACTGGCGTGAAGTCTTCATCAAATGTTGTGTTTGCGTCGTCTTTCCGGCCTAATTGAAATTCAGAGCAGGCCTTCACGTAATAGAGAAAGGATTTTCCAAAGTCAGAAAGATCAAAATCTTCATCAGCCTCATAAGCTTCTACTTTTTCCAACGCTCTCTGGAACTCTCCACGCCCGACTTGCGTGATAAGTTGGTTCAACCCCATACTCACAAGGTCACCTTCCTGCGCCACACCAATGTTCATGACTTTGTCAAAAACCACATTGCTTTGCTTATAATCTCCGCTGTGGTTCAACGCCGTGGCATAGGCATTTGCAAACCAAAAGCCATCCTTGCCTTCTGCAACCAATCGGTCCCAATTCTCATAAATTGGTTTCGCGAATTCAATGGCTTCTTCGCTTTGCCCATTCCCCAGATAGGCAGAAATAAGCCTTGTATAATCTTTATAATTTGCATCCTCCGAGGTGGCGATTTCTAGCGCAAAATCGACTTCGGCTTGCCGGGCTTTGGCTAAGCCCTCCCCTGCAAATTCCGCACTGTCTTTCCAGAGAGGCTCCATGTCGCGGTCCATCAAAATATCCCGATAGGTCGAAGCAAAATGAAGGTGGGGGTAGAGCGCTTTTGCATCCTCGACTTGTCCTTGACGCCCCATCGCCAAAATGGCCGTTCCAAAAACCTGCTCGGTTTCTTCAATATCTTCTAAATTTTCGAGCTGGGCTTTCGCCAATGAAATGATCATTTTATCAGCCAGCTTGTGTTCCTCGGCTTTTTTCAAATTCCGATATAGGGCCCACATCCATTCCTCATTCAATCCCGCGGAAGACTCGGGGAATTTTGTAAACAAGCGGTCCAGCGTTGTAGACGCACCTGCATAATCCTCCTCAGAATTTTGCAAACCCGCATAAGAGTAATAACTTCTCTGGTCGAGCGGGTCGAAGAGCGAAAACGCTTCATCTAATATAGGAAGAGCTGAACCTTCACGTCCCAAATCAATGAGGATGCTCGCTTGTAATGACTGAATAAATCCGCGCAGGGCATCCGGTTTTGTGTGCGTTTTCGAGAGCTTACGAACTCGCTCCAAAGCGTCCACATTTTCCTTATCTTTAATTAGCCGGCTTATCGCTTGAATTTCTTCCAATGTCGTTTGCTCAATTGGCGTCTCCAGACCCAAGCGTTTATAGAGCGGAGTTTTTGCGACATTGAGATTCACGCTACGGCTTGCCAAATTTTCAACTTGTTCGGCGAGTGCGACGATCTTAGTGGCCTCGCTCAAACTCACGCGATCTGACTCAATAGATAAATCATAAAGGATAGAAAATACGTCATCCTTAGATTGATAATCCAATTTGAAGTCTACACCAGAGACCGACTCCACCGTATCTTCTTGGTCAGGAAATTCCCGGCCCGGCGTCACGATGTGAATTTCATGACGGAGTTTCACGCCCTTGCTCAGCGCCAGCGGGAAATCGCGACCGGGCTCAATGAAGTCGGGTAATTTGCTGTTTATCGAATAAGCTTTGACTTCAATCCTTTCGTCATACTTAGCCTCTTTAACGGTTTCAGCGTCTAAGATATAAGCTTCTGATATGACAATTTCATTGCGTTTTTCGTTATCCTCAACACGGATATTCGCGGAGACGTCTAATCCCGGATATCGTTCTGCGTAATAGTCGTGATAAGTCTCTGTCAGCTTGGCGATGCCTTGCTGTGCTACTTTGCGGCGCATCGAATCCGCGTCTTGTTTATTGTAAATCGATTCAACGTCTAATGTGAGAAGACCATCATTTTGAAAGGTGTACCGCTCACTAATCGTCTGTAATGGATAATTCTCGAATGGAATATCAACTTCGACTAGTTTCGATTGTCCAGCTTTAATCGGTAAAACAAACCCATAATCCGGCTGTCCAAAAGATTGGAGCGAGCCCCTTTGATAGGTTCCTGTCGGATCCATAAAGACATTTCGTCCATCTATTTCTGCCATCACGATCGCATGATTGAACATGGTTATAGATGGCAGAGCTTGATCCAATAAATCGCCAGTTTCTGTATTTGCCAAGACGACGTAAGAGGTAATTCCCATTTCTGTCAAAGCCGTCTGAAGCAGAAGGCTTTTATCCTTACAATCTCCATACCCGTTAGCGAGGGTGACAGAAGGTGTGCGGGGTTTGTGACCGTTAATGCCTTCCTCAAAACCCAAATATCGAACGTCATCCTGCACCCATTGGAGCGCTGTAAGCGCCCTGTCACCATCGGATTTATGCGCTCTCTTAATGGATTTTATTTTAGCTTTGGCCGATTTAGGAAGATTGACATCTATATCATAAACACCAACCGCCCAATCAGCGATTTGATCCCAACTATTCGCCGTAGAAACCTGGAAAGAGCCTTGGGTAATCACACCATCGGGAATATTCTTAAAATTTCGGTGTGGCTCCGGATCAATTAAGTCAAATGTGTAAGTCGTCCGGTCTGCATCATCCGTTATCTTTGGCCGCTCATTCGTCTCAAAGGCTTCTGTGTATAAGCGTCTGTCTCGCGGCATATTATAGGATACGACGCTTCTGGCCACAGGAACCGAATAGCTGGACGATGAGCTTGAGAAGAACATGTCGGGATAGAGCGGTGTCTTCACGCGCCCTGAATAACTATAATCTACAATATCTCCAACACGGACATCCTCAAGATTGATAAGCGCTGTAATATCACCGTCAATGATTCCGTCTCGAAGGCCGCTTTCTTGCTGAATCTCTCGAATTTCTACAGACGGGAGACGATCTACAGTTTTTCCATCTCGGGTAATATTGATATAATTGAAGGCAAATTCAGACAGAGTAGGATCGAAGCTCGTTTTAATTTGGGCCGCTGTTTCAAGGCCTTTTCTGTCTGACACCCGGAAAGCCATACGCGAAACATATTCATATCCCCCTGATTCATGACGATACTGATCATCCGTCAGCAAATACTCTATTCCATTTCGGGTTTGGTCCTTCCGGGCTTCGGGATAATTGGGAATCGTCCGTGTCTTGGCCCATGTGGGTACAGGGGAAAGCGTTACTTTTTTCTCAGCTTGCGCAAGTGGGGTTTCCGTTCCTACTGAACTTTGGGCGGCAGGAGGCTTCGCTTCAACTTCCGGCAAGTTCGTCTCTGACGAACACGCAGTCAAAGCAATCAGGACCGCAACACTTGCAGCACTTCGCGTTAAATAATGCATAGATAAACCTCTCCAGATTGAGAAGTTTGGCGACAAATAATTCTGCAATCAAGAGATGAATGCTGCGCAGACTAAAACTTCATGAAAAATATCGATGAAGTTTCAACAAACTGCTTATCTTACATCTGCATCGCCCAATCTTCGACATCCATCGCGGCCTGACGGACGGCTTCGGAGACTGTTGGATGAGCGTGACATGTCCGAGCGATATCCTCGCTGGACGCTTTAAACTCCATCGCGACCGCGACCTCATGAATGAGATCACCTGCGAGCGGGCCCAAAATATGAGCGCCGAGAATTTCATCAGTTTCGGCGTGGGCAAGGATTTTTGCAAAGCCTTCCGCTTCGTGATTGGCACGAGCTCGCGAATTGGCTGTGAATGGGAACTTCCCTTTCTTATAAGGAATGCCGGCTTCTTTCAGCTCTTCTTCCGTCTGCCCTACGGACGCGATTTCGGGATGCGTGTAGACCACGTCAGGGATGACCGCGTAATTCACATGGCCGGATTGCCCCGCAATAGACTCAGCAACTGCCACGCCTTCTTCTTCCGCTTTATGCGCAAGCATTGGTCCGTCAATCACATCACCAATCGCCCAGATGCCATCTACTGACGTTTTCCAATGATCATGTTGAACACGACCTGCTTTGTCAGTTTCAATCCCGACAGCATCCAAACCCAGACCCTCGGTGAAGGCTCTCCGGCCAATACAAACAAGCACGACATCTGCGTCTATGTCTTTTGGCTTACCGCCGTCGGCGGCTTCTGTTTTTACGGTTAGGCCTGACTTAGATTTTTCAACGCCCATGACTTTACGGGAAAGTTCAAACTTCATGCCCTGCTTTTTGAACATGCGCAGCGCTGCTTTCTGAATTTCCTTGTCAGAGTTGACCATGATGGTTGGCATATATTCGACAACCGTGACCTTCGATCCCAAGCGGCGCCAGACAGAGCCGAGTTCAAGACCAATAACGCCGCCGCCTATGACGAGGAGGCTTTTTGGAACCTCCTGCAGATCCAATGCACCCGTGGAGGATACGATCGCTTTCTCATCAATCTCAACACCCGGAAGTTTGGCCACTTCAGAGCCCGTGGCGATAACGATATTCTTGGTTTTATAGACCTTCCCATCGACCTCGACTTCGCCCTTGGCTTTGATTTTCCCAAAGCCGCGAATGTGATCGACTTTGTTCTTTTTGAACAAATATTCGATGCCTTGGGTCAGGC
>CAYZGF010000082.1:5476-9232 GCA_964477595.1 uncultured Algimonas sp. | reverse complement strand
CCCGACCCGGACATGCGGGCGAGCTCACACCCCGTTTGCTGTGCCAAGGCGCGGAGCACATCCGTGATGATCGGGGCTTGTGTAATGGCGGCATCCTGCATGTCGTTTGTACCGGATAGGGCGCGGGATAATAGATCGCCTTTATCCGATGTCTTTTTGGGATGTTGAGCGCGCGGTTTGCTATCCATCGCTTTGAAAATTGCGCCCGTCGATACGGCAACGCCCGGATTGACGAGAACAGCAGACAACTGCCCCAAGTCAGGTAAGGGTGTTAATTCCTCACCAATGCCTTGCATGACAGCCGTCTGAGAGACGCGACAGACCGGAACGTCAGCCCCCAATTTAAACGCAATATCCGTATCGGATAGATCAGATTTAAATTGACGCAGGACAGCCGCCGCATTCGCACTACCGCCCCCCAAGCCCGCTGAAACAGGCAGGTTTTTGGTGAGGGTAATGTCGTGAGGCGCCGCATCAATCATATCCATCGCACGCAAGATTAGATTATTGCCGTCAGTCGGGAGCGCGTCACATCCCGTAATTTTCAGAGCGCTTTCAGTCGAGGGCTAAAACGCCAAATCATCGCCGATATCGGCGATGATTTGGCGTTTAAGCCTAGGATGATAACCATCCTCTCGAACCGCCCCAACATGGAGTGTAAGATTGACTTTAGCGCGTGCCAGCTGCCGCATCTGCCCCCCAGCCATCGGATTAAGGCAGAGCTTCGGTTGTCACGGGCACAGCTTCCAAACCGCCTTCCAACTTAATTTCAATCGTCTCGCGCTCTTTGTCTGTGGGATCAAATTCAAGGGCGCGTTTCCACTGAAATCCGGCTTCACGTTTTCGGCCGAGCTTCCAATAAACATCGCCCAAATGATCGATGATTGTGGCGGAAGATGGCGACAGCGAAACAGCTTTTTCCAAATTTACTTTCGCTTCTTGATATTCGCCGAGCTTGTAATGGGCCCAGCCAAGACTATCGACAATCGCGCCGGATTGCGGCTGCTGCTCAACGGCCTTACGGATCATATCAAAGGCCTCTTCAAGGTTCTCACCCCGATCCACCCAAGTATAGCCGAGATAGTTCAATGTATCGACATCATCGGGGACCAATTTCAAAACGCGTTTAAAATCAGCCTCCGCCTCTGGCCAGCGGTTCAGACGCTCGTAAATAATGCCGCGAAAGCGTAACGGTTCAATATTCGCGGTTATGTCCTCATCCGACATAGAGTCTACGAGTTCGGTATAAAACGGCAGCGCTTCTTCGTAATTTTCCCGGAAGAAACGTGCACGCCCCAAACTTTCGCGGGTGAGCACGGATTGCTCGCGCTCATTTAAGGCTTCCAAAGTTTCAACGGCTTTATCATCATCTTCGCGGTTAAAATGAATATTGGCGATATTGAGCTGCGCCGAGACGTAATAGGGATCGTCCTCATCTATGTCCTGATAAAGCTCATAGGCGGCCTGCTGTCCGTCTTCGCCTTGATCTTCCAAAATCGATCCGAGCCAAAGTGACGACTTTGTTTGATCAGGATCCAACCAACGCGCAAATCGTAGAAAGACCTCCGCCCCGTCCAAGGACCGGTTGCGCGCGAAAAACCCTAATGCAGGCTCAGTCAGAGCGCGGGCCGCTTCGGCTTTTGCGCTATATTTCGGCAAGCTTTGGCCCGCCTTCAAACGCTCTAAATAATACCCAACAGGCCCGATTGAGAGACCTTCATTATCAACTAAAATCTCTTCCAATCCGGCAATGGCCTCATCCGTTCGGCCCGCAGAGGCCAAGATGTGCGTGCGCGTCAATAGGGTTTCCACGCCGGACACGCCGACCTCGTCGACAGCATCCAAGCGCTCAAGAGCGGCTTCGGTCTGACCTTCCAGCCCATCAATTTTTGCGAGCTGTAATTCCGCGTAGCTTTCGAAATATTGCCCGGCTTCCAAGCTCGCAAATGTTTCACGCGCCGCCTTGTAATCTTTCTTGTCAACCTCAGCCCATCCTCGAACGAGTTGCATCAAGATCGTCATTGTGACGTCATTGGACTTCCCGGAGAAATATTTAAGCGCGCGACTTTCACGACCGCGACGAAACGCATCAACACCCAGAACGGCGCGGGCCATCGGTTCGGCTTTATTGGCTTTTCGGACTTTCTCAGCTAGATCAACCGCAGCCTCCATGTCGCCCATTTCAATGGCTGACACCATAGCCCTCCGGCCTATGCGAATATCCTCTGGCCGGCTGAGAAATGCATTGGTGAAATATTTTTGCTGCGCTGCGCGGTCTTGAATTTGCTGCGCGTAGCTTCCCGCAAGATAATCCCCGTAAAGCGAGGATAAGTCCTGCGTTGTGGATGCCGCGTAAGCATTGTTCGCGCTTTGGAAAGACAAGGCCAATGCGGCCGCACAAGTCAAAGAGATCAAATGACGTTTCATGTCAGCTTTCTGCGGGCGATAGCGCCACGGGGCAAGCCATCATATCAGCCGCCAAGATCAAAGATTTGAGAGGCACACCGACCCTACATATTCGGGTAATTCGGACCGCCGCCACCTTCCGGCACCGTCCAAACAATATTGCGCGACGGGTCTTTGATGTCACATGTCTTACAGTGAATGCAGTTCTGCGCATTGATCTGGAACCGCGGATTGGAACCGTCATCTTCTGTGATGAACTCATAAACGCCGGCGGGACAATAGCGCGCCGATGGACCTGCAAATTCGGGAAGATTCACATTCACCGGAATAGACGTGTCGATAAGGCGCAAATGGCTTGGCTGATCTTCACCATGATTTGTGAAGGTCATGGAGACATTGGTCAGGCGGTCAAATGTCAGCACGCCGTCCGGTTTAGGATATTCAATGGGCTTGAATTTTGCCGCCTTTTTAGTTGAGCCAGCGTCATCTTTCTTATGACCCATTGTCCCGAAAATGTTGAATTTAATCAGGCTGGAGGCCCACATATCCAGACCGCCCATCATCATGCCGCCCAAGAAGGGGCCAAAGCGACCATTGAGTGGCGCAACATTTCGGACAGGACGTAAATCTTCGCCGATTGGACCATCATGGAGCATATCATCATAGGCTTGCAATGTGTCGCCTGACCGTCCGGCGGCCAGTGCTTTGGTTGCGGCGTCAGCGGCATGAATGCCTGACAGCATGGCGTTGTGATTACCTTTAATGCGCGGCAGGTTCACGAGGCCTGCTGTACAGCCAAGCAAAGCTCCGCCCGGGAATGCGACTTGCGGAACGGCCTGAATGCCGCCTTTGGTGACAACACGCGCGCCGTAAGCCACACGTTTACCGCCTTCGAGGAGCTCAGCAATATCCGGATGGGTCTTCCACTTCTGGAAATCCATATACGGATAGCGATATGGGTTCTCGTAATTAAGGTCGACAATCATGCCGAGGAAGACTTGGTTGTTTTCGGCATGATAGACAAAAGATCCGCCGCCTTGTTTGGCACCCAATGGCCAACCTGCACTGTGGAGCACAGCGCCTTCATTATGCTTGGCGGGGTCGATGTCCCAAATCTCTTTCATGCCGAGACCGAATTTGGACGGCTCGGCTCCTTCGTCTAACTTATACTTCGCAATCGCGACCTTAGAGAGTGAACCGCGTGCGCCTTCGCCCAGCATCACATATTTACCGTGCAGCTCCATTCCGGGTTCATATCCCGGGCCTTTGCTGCCGTCTTTCTGATAGCCGAACTCACCGGCAACGACGCCTTTAACTGAACCGTCTTCGCGGTAAACTAATGAGGAACAC
>CAYZGF010000082.1:0-5466 GCA_964477595.1 uncultured Algimonas sp. | reverse complement strand
ATGCCCGGGAAAATCTCGACACCCAGACCCTCAGCCTGTTCAGCTAACCAGCGACATGTGTTGGCCATGGAAACAATGTAATTGCCATGATTATGCATCAAAGGCGGCAGCACGAATTGCGGAATGGGCAGCGCACCGGACGGACCATAAATGTGAAATTTGTCTGATGTCACTTTCGTTTTGACCGGACATCCGCTCATGGTCTCAAAATCGGGAAACAGCTCCTTCAATCCAATCGGATCCAAAACCGCACCTGACAGGATATGCGCACCGACCTCGGAGCCTTTTTCCAAAACAACAACAGACGTTTCAGGGTTGTTTTGCTTTAGCCGGATCGCAGCAGACAGGCCCGCCGGACCTGCGCCAACGATGACGACATCATATTCCATGCTCTCGCGTTCAATGGTTTCATCAGCGGCAGTAAAAGCGGCAGTTGTTTGGTCCAGATTATACATTATTATTCTTCGGCCCTAGCAGTCTATTGTGAAGTGGATTATCCTCTAACGGGTCAAGTCGCGGCGGACAAGCTTCCGTATCGTCGCAAAACCCACGTTTTTCAGACAAAGTCAGACTTTTATGAGTGAAATAGAACGAGAGAACGGTCCGGTATTGGGATGGGAAGAATGGGTATCCCTGTCTGATCTGTCCCTGCCGGCTATCAAAGCCAAGGTCGATACGGGCGCGCGCACCTCTGCGCTCCATGCTGTGGCGATTGAACCTTTCGGGACAGATAAAAACCCGCAAGTCCGCTTTATCATGCATCCCGACCCATCTGACCCCACGATTGAGGTCGTTTGTTCGGCGAAAATCATTGATCGCCGTAATGTCACCAGCTCCAATGGCGTCTCTGAACTTCGCTATGTCATTCGCGCGAAAATCGCTGTGGGTGGAAGAAGCTGGCCGATTGATATTTCTCTGACCAATCGCGAGACTATGGGATACCGCATGTTATTGGGACGCTCCGCAATCCCTGATGATATCTCCGTTCGCCCGGGTACAAGTTTTCAACAACCCGTGCTGTCATATGATGTGTATCGGAAGAAACAGGGGCGGAAATCAATTCCAAAGCGCCCTCTGCGGATCGGTATTCTGACGCAATCGCCCAACAATTATTCCAATCAAAAAATGATCGCGGCCGCTGAAAAGCGCGGGCATGTCATTGACTGTATCTACACGTCGCGATGCTACATGGCGATCAACGCGCATAAACCCGAAGTGCATTATGACGGCAAACCCCAGCCCCGTTATGACGCGATCATTCCGCGCATCGGGACCAGCCTGACATTTTACGGCATGGCGGTTGTCCGGCAATTTGAAGCTATGGGGACCTATTGTTTGAATAATGCCGCCCCTATCGGGGCCAGCCGGGATAAGCTGCTGGCACATCAGGTTTTATCGCAACACGGTCTGGGCATGCCGACCACGGCTTTTGCGAAATCCTCTCACGACACAAAAGGCATTCTCGATCTGGTCGGCGGCGCCCCCGTTGTCGTCAAACTCTTGGAATCCACACAAGGGAAAGGCGTTGTCCTTGCTGATAGCCGCAAAGGCGCAAGCGCCATTGTCGATGCCTTCCGTGGATTAAACGCGCATTTCCTTGTACAAGAATTTGTCAAAGAGGCGGGCGGTTCTGACCTGCGCTGTTTCGTGGTGGACGGCAAAGTTGTTGGCGCGATGATGCGCACGGCTGCCGAAGGTGATTTCCGGTCTAACGTTCATCAAGGCGGTAGCGTCAAAAAAGTTCGTCTTACAAAAGAAGAACGTCGCACGGCAATTAAGGCCGCAAAAATTCTGAAATTAAACGTCGCCGGCGTGGATATTTTAAGGTCCAATGACGGACCAAAAATACTGGAAGTCAATTCTTCTCCAGGCCTTGAAGGTATTGAAAAAGCCACAGGCAAAGACATTGCGGGCGAGATCATCAACTGTATCGAAAGCAATGTGAGAACCGTATTCAGGACTGGCCGGAAATAATGGACGCGGCGCTTCGGTCATTACTGGATTGGTATGCCGAAATGGGCGTGGATGTGCCCAAAGTGCCGGATGCCCGGCCCATGCGTGCAAAGCGCCCCGCAAAAGACATGGCTCCGACCGCAGCGGCAACCGCTCAACCCGCAGCGGTGCAAACAGACCTGTCAAAGATCAAAACGCTTGACGCTTTGCGCGAGGCTATGAACACATTTGATGCCGGGGCTTTGTCTGACGGTGCGCGACAAGCCGTATTCTCACGCGGCAATCCGGAAGCCGACCTCATGGTCATTGGCGAAGCACCGGGACGGGATGAAGACATTCAAGGCAAGCCCTTTGTCGGGCGTGCCGGTCAACTTCTAGACCGCATGTTAGGTGCCATCGCGCTGGGTGAAGACGACGTCTATGTCACGAATGTCGTCAATTGGCGCCCTCCGCAAAACCGCAATCCTAAACCGGATGAAATTGAGACATGTCGCCCGTTTATCGAAAAACACATTGAATTGGCTCAACCGAAAATCCTCCTGCTCGTCGGTGGAATTTCCATGACCGCGCTAACAGGCCTGACCGGTATCATGAAAAATCACGGGCAATGGCAAGATGTCACCATCGCAGGCACGACATATCCCGCCTTGCCGCTCTATCATCCTGCCTTCCTCCTCCGCCGTCCGGAATTAAAGAAGGATGCCTGGCGGGATTTGCTGGCGCTGCGGGAAAAGCTACTGAGCCTTTAAATTCCAGTCTTGGAAAGCTATATCGGCGCGGAATTTGAATAGGATATTTTCATGTTGAAACGATCTTTACTAATCGCTGCTTTTGCGCTCTCCGCCTGCGGAGGAACAGAAACAGTTACGCCTGTTGCATCGGACAAAGCCGCAGATAGTTTTCTGACTAAGCTGCAAGCCGATTACCCGGTCACATTATCAAAAATCGCTGACAATGTTTGGGTTCATACGACGAATTATACGCTGCCGGGGCAAAGCCCTATTCCGTCTAACGGCTTGGTTGTCGTCGATGGTGAAGACGTGATTTTGGTTGATGGAGCTTGGGGAGAGTTGGCGACATTATCTCTGTTGGAAAAAGTTAAAGCCGAGACCGGAAAGCCTGTCACAAAAATGGTCGTGACCCATCATCATATGGACCGCACCGCAGGCGTGGATGTCGCGGAATGGCAAGGCATTCAAATCTTCACTCATCCCGACACACCAGCTCTTGCGGCCAAAAGTGGCTTCCCGGTTCCGAACACTTCTGTCACAGAGCTTAAAGAGCCGAAATCCCGCACATCTGTCGGATCTGTGGAAGTCGCGTTTCCCGGACATGGTCATGCGCAGGAAAACCTCGTCGTTTACATTCCTTCGACTGGTATTCTCTACGCTGGATGTGCCGTACGCGGTGCGGGCGTGAAAACCCTCGGGAACACCTCTGATGCCGATCTCGCAAAATGGTCAGAGAGTCTGCAATGGATCAAGGCCACCTATCCAAATACGAAAACGGTTGTTCCGGGTCATGGGAAAGGTGCCAACCTGTCGCTCGTCGATGCGACGCTGGCTTTGATTAACGCTGAGACTTCCGAAGCTGACGAAGCGCCTTAAGGTCATCGACATCTGTGAGAGTTCGGAGCACTGCATAGTCATCTGATGTGCGGGCTTTCACATCCGCTAATGTCTTTGCATGGGACCAGCGCACACCGTCAAAAAACCTTCGCGGGATGGGGCCGTTCGTCCCCATCAGCCAGAACCCGCCATCATCGGCGGGACCGAAAACATATTGATGTGTTCGTAAAGCCCTAAAGGCGTCCGCAATATCCGTCGCAGTCACTTGCGGGCAATCCGTGCCTATGGTCAGGGTCGGGCCTTTTCGCGAGAACAAGGCCTCTAGTCGTGGTGTCAGTGATCCTGAGACTTGCGGGATTTGATCAAACCCGTCCCAATCCGGAACGTGGCCCAGCAAATGCGGCGGCGTGACAGCCAAAACCGTATCCCAGCGCGGATCGCGGACCTGACGCAGCACCTGCGCCATTAAAGCGCGATAGATCCGTTTGGCATGGACCGGACCTATATCGGTGGCCAGACGCGTCTTCGCCCGGCCCATGATCGGCGCTTTTGCAACAATGTAGAGCGTAGGCCGCATCAGATATATCTCTTCAAAAGCTCGGTTACAGGCTCGCCTCTGCGATAGGCTTTCAGTAGTTTATAATTTCGCCAGCCACGCGTCCAAACACCTTGGTTCAAATGATCTGAAATATCCGTGTTTAGCGCTATGGGTAGTTTTTGCAGCGCACGCCGTCCGTATTTCTCTTTGATACGGTCCACAATATCAACATCTTCAAAGAGCGGTTTGTCCTGATCATACCCACCCAAGTCTTCATACATATCACGCGGGATCAGTAGGCCCTGATCGCCATAAGGCAAACGCCACGCCCAACCTTGTAACCAGACGATAAATCTAAGCCAAGTCACACCCCGTCCTGTTCCGTGAGGTTGATAGCGGAAATACCACGCGGTCCGGGGCGTCTGCAGTGCCCGCTCGACCACGGATTGCCAACCGGACAAAAGATGGCAGTCTGCGTGAAGAAATAGATAGGCCGTCACCTCATCAACAGCGCCCGCCAGTTCAGCGCCGCGGGCCATTTGTCCGCCTCGCCCGACCTGTCCGCGTGCGAGCACCGCTCCAGCGTCTAAGGCTTGATTCAACGTCATATCAGTTGAGCCGCCATCACTGATCACAAGCCGCACCTCTCCCAATTCAGGCAGGAGTGACGGCAAACAGTTTTGCGCGTTCAGGGTTGGAATGATGACAGCCAGCATAAAGATGCGCTCTGCCGCCTCACCTAAGAAAATACCACAAAAAAAGCCCGGCTGCGGAACAGCCGGGCTTCAAAAATTCGTGTTATGGATCGCTTAGTTCGTTGCAGCCAATTCTGCTTCTGTCATGGCTTCCAACTCAGCTTCCAACTCTGCGCGTGTTTTCTTGCGTGGCTTGGCTTCCAAGAAGATACGGCAATATGTACCGGTTGTTTCATTCGTGAACTGACCATTTCCTTCGCATTTCATGACGCCAAGGCTCTGTCCGTCATATGCTTGGGTGTTAAATTCAGCTCCGCGAATTGGCGCCATACAAACATTGGCACCTTCGACTTTGCCGAGGAAACCACCTTCATATTGGCAAGACGCCGCGCTGGTGACGACACCTTCTGTTGACGGCGTGGCCGCCTTACGTGCGGCTTCTTCATCGGCAGTTTGCGCAAATGCGGATGTTGAGGCTGCGAATACCAATGCAACGGCTGCACCGGCGATTTTGAGTTTGGACATGGAATGCTCCTTCATAAATCGTTAAAGGTCTTTAGCAGACCTTCATCCACCTGTTAAACCCTGCACATGCGTTTTTCTGCATATGCTGTGCCAGACCAACCCTTTCACGAAAAGCTTTGCCGATTATGCCAGATTTCAGTTTTGAAACCCAAGCCGGTGCGTCCCGTGGCCGGATTATTTGCGGGGT
>CAYZGF010000081.1:0-9249 GCA_964477595.1 uncultured Algimonas sp. | reverse complement strand
CGAGCGGCTTTTTCCAATGACCGTCCTAGCTCGACGACCCGCGCCGCGCCTTTTTTCTGAATGAGCTTCTGCACATCTTTGATCGGGTGCTTTTCATCATGAAGCAGTTTTTTGATCCCTCGAATAAACTCGATATCTTCAGGGCGATAGAAACGACGCCCGCCCCCGCGTTTGATCGGTTTGATTTGGGAGAATTTCGATTCCCAGAATCGAAGGACGTGAGGCTGCAAGCCCAATTCTTCACCAGCCTCGCTGATCGTTCTGAATGCTCGTGTTGTTTTCGTCTGGCTCATATTTGCCCGCATGATTCGCCTTCCGATCTATTCGGTTGCGAATCAGAGGGTATCACGACTTAGGGGATAATGCCGAATCCACGCGCTCACGAAGAACTTGCGAGGGTTTGAAAACCAAAACCCGACGCGAGGTAATCGGCACTTCCTCACCCGTTTTGGGATTGCGTCCAATACGTTCTTTCTTATCGCGCAAAGAGAAAGTCCCAAAGCCGGCCATTTTCACATGCTCGCCTTTTTCAAGAGAGGCAGCAATATGATCGATGACGGACTCGACCAAAGTCGAGCTCTCCGAACGGGACAAGCCAATCTCGCGGTAAACGGCTTCCGCCAAATCCTGACGTGTTACGGTTTGTGAATTGACTGTCGTGGCTGCCATGCGCCCTTTAAGCAAATTCAGGCGCAGTGAATCAAGCTAAGACTTTGGAAAATGCTGGAGAATCGTACGAAAAAGACAATTTACCTAGTAGCGAAGCAAGGCTGCCCCCCAAGTAAACCCGCCTCCAAAGGCTTCAAGCATAACCAAATCACCTTTTTTGATGCGTCCGTCCTTTACGGCGGCATCCATGGCAAGTGGGACTGACGCTGCTGAGGTATTGGCATGTTGACCAACGGTTGAGACCACTTGTTCCGGTTTCAGCTTCAATCGTTTCGCGACCGCATTCAAAATTCGCTGATTGGCCTGATGCGGAACGAACCAATCGATATCTGCGACGGCAACATTGGCTTGTTCTGCACAGTCACGAATGACTTGCGCGATATCTGTGACGGCATGTTTGAAAACTTGATTGCCGAGCATTCGCAAATGACCAACCGTCTGAGTTCGGGACGGCCCACCATCCACATAGAGCATGTCTCTATGAGACCCGTCTGAGCGAATAAAGGTTTGAAGGATGCCTGAGTCTGTGTCTTCAACAGCCTCAACAACGATCGCGCCCGCACCATCACCAAACAGCACACAAGTCCCGCGATCCGTCCAATCAAGAATGCGGGAAAACGTCTCCGCACCAATTAACAAGGCGCGCTTCGCCCCGCCTGATTTCAGAAGGGCATTCACAACATGCGTACCGTAGATAAAGCCCGAACAAACCGCCTGAATATCGAAAGCTGCGCCATGATGCATGCCGAGCTTTTCTTGAATAATGGTGGCTGTGGACGGAAAGGTCAGATCAGGGGTAGAGGTTGCAACGACGATCAAGTCGAAATCATCAGCGGTCATACCCGCATCATCAAGCGCAGCTAAGGCCGCCTCATAGCCCAAATCTGAGGTGAATTGTCCATCCGCCGCGATGCGTCGCTCACGAATACCTGTGCGCTCTTGAATCCAAGCGTCAGATGTATCCACCATTTCGGACATCTCGACATTGGTCATGACCCGTTCCGGCAGGAAACTTCCTATGCCCCGTATGACAGCTCTCATGCGATAAATCCGATATTGTCATCTTCGTCGTGAAGCGCATCTAAACGTTCATCTAAAGCATCTTGGAAATCGCTCTCCGCAAGTCCGATCGCGATATTGAGCGCATTCGCGAATCCGACGCGGTCCGTGCCGCCATGGCTTTTGACGGCAATGCCGTTCAGCCCAAGAAAGACCGCCCCATTGGCGCGGCGAGGATCGAGGTTTTTCCTAAGATTTCTAAGCGCTAATCCATTCAAGCCTGATGTAAATTTTGACCAGAGATTTCCCAAGAGCGCCTTCTTCACAAAACTATCGACAAGCTTCGCTGTGCCCTCGGCAGTTTTAAGAGCAATATTTCCTGTAAAGCCGTCCGTCACGATGACATCGACTTCACCTTTCGAAATATCATATCCTTCGACAAACCCCTTATAATTCAACCCGAGTTGCGATTGGGATAAACGTTCATGTGCAACTTTGACAACGGCATTCCCTTTGCCGTCTTCTGTGCCAACATTTAACAATCCAACGGAGGGCGTGGCTTCGCCATAGATCGCTCGAAAATAAGCTTCGCCTAAGACAGCAAATTCGGTCAGCTGCGCCGCATCACATTCGACATTCGCGCCGACATCCAGAACAACCGTCATCTTACCCGTCATATTCGGCCAACTCGCAGCCAATGCGGGGCGCTGCACGCCCTGCTTCGCGCGGAGTTGCAATTTTGACATCGCCATAAAAGCACCGGTATTTCCGGCAGACACAACGACTCCTGCCTGTCCACCCTTAACGGAGGCAACGGCATTCCACATGCTGGAGCCCTTCCCTTTACGCAGAGCTTGCGACGGCTTGTCCTCCATCGCGACGATTTTATCAGTGTGAAAGACTTCGGACCGCTCTCGCGTTCGGGGAGCTGCCTCTAAAAGCGGCGCGAGTTTTTCAGCATCACCATGGAGCAAAAAGCGCGCACGGCGTCCTTCACCTTCATGGGTCAGAAAATACTCAATGCCCCTAATGACGATACCGGGCGCATCGTCACCTCCCATTGCATCAATTGATATAATTAGTCCGTCGAGCATTCCGTAATCCAGTTAGAGCGCGGGTATAGGGCGCTTCAACGCTCAAGCCTAGCCATAAAGCTCTATCAAACCGATAACTCAGGGAAGGAAAATTCTGTTAACGCAATTTGACCTAAAGACGCGTCAGAAAGATGAGTGTCAAACGCCCGAAGATAATTCGACATAGCCGCCTTGAATGAGGAGGCTTCATCTTCACCAAATTCGGGGGCATTTCCACCCACGTTCAGCGTTTCCGAAAAGACGATATCCAATGCTGCCTTTGGATTTTCCTGATGAAGGGCCTCCGCGTATTTTTTCACGCGATCATAAAATAGCGAGATCATCGGCTGAATACGCTTTTTCACGCTGGCATCAGACAAAGCCTCTTCTCGTAGTGCGATCTCAAAATCATCCTTCATTTCATCAAAGAGAGCTTGCCCCAGCCGTTCCCCGTTTTCACCAAATCGGTTCAAGTTTGACAGAATGGCCGCGATATGGAGCGTCAAAACATCAATTCTGCCGTCATAGCTGTCAGCGAAACGTCCCTCACCGTAAAATTCCGGCTGGCGGGATTGCACCATAAGCTTTTCATAGACTCGGCGCGCATCTCTCGTCGCAGCATCCTCGCGGCCCAATAAGCGGTTAAGTAATTTCATCATTTGTGCCTCATATTGGTCAAATCTGACCAAATCTTCACGCAGTTACAGTCTTGCCCTGCCTATGACGGAGCGTTAGGTCCATCTCAACATAAGACTCTACGCGTGATCGATATGAACGTGCCTGCAAAACTTCTAATTCTTACAGCTGCTGCCGCGCTTAGCACGGCTTGCAACCCTGTTCTGCGGACGCATGGCTATGTTCCAACGGCAGAAAAGCCACAGGCTGTAAATCCGGAGACAGATACCAAGTCATCCGTTTTGTCGCGTTTGGGCAATCCGTCTGTCGAATCGACCTTTAATGAAGATGTCGATAATGATGTTTGGTATTACGTCACGTCAGTTCGTCAGCGTTATGCCTACTTGCGTCCGCAAATCGAAGACCGGACAATTACGGCCATCCACTTCAATGCTGATGGTCAGGTGACGAAAGTCGCAGAATATGGCCTCGAAGACGGTGTGCCCGTCAATTATGTTGACCGCACAACGCCAACGCGCGGACGTGAGCTGTCAGCGCTTGAACAAATTTTCGGTACAATTGGACGTCTTCCAACAGACCGTTTGACGGGCGCGAACCAGTCAACAGGCGGTGGCGGCGGAGCGGGTCAAGGCGGCCGTTAAAACATCTTATTTGTGGCTGTAACCTTTTTGTGGCCACTGCATTTCGCGACCATCAACGTCCAAACAGACCGCGCCCTCGCCTGCGAGCATGGAGCCCACTAACGTTAGCTTGAGCTTAGATGAGCGAGCCATGTCAAAGATAGCTTGCCTGTTTTCGGGCGCTGCCGTGAAGACCACGCCGTAATCATCCCCAAAGCTCGCCAAAGATTGACGCGCGAGAGTCGGGTCGTTCTGAGCGTCAGCCCAGCTCTCCGCTCCCATAGAGAATGGCAAAGCATCAAAATTCAAGACTGCACCGGCGTCGCAGAGTTGGGATATATGGCCTATATCCGCTAATAAGCCGTCAGAAACATCGGCCGCAGCCGTAGCGAACTGCCTAAGGATTTTACGATAAGCAAAACAAGGTTCAGGACGCCAATATGCACTCTCAAACGCAAATAGATGCTCACCTTGAGGAACAGGTTCAATTGTCCGGTTTGTCACCAAATCACACCCAAGCTTCGCGTCGCCCAAAACACCGCTGACCCAAATATCGTCTCCGATTGACGCACCAAGTCTCTGTACCATCTCGCCCACCGGCACTTCACCGATCAGTGTAATAGAAAAGACGGCTGGACCCGAGGTTGACGTTGTGTCCCCACCCGAAAGGGAACAGCTATATTCAGATTGTGTCGTCTCAAGCCCTTTTGCAAAAGCCGGAATCCACTGCTCCATTGAATCTGCCCGCATAGACAAAGAGAGTTGATAAGCTAGAGCCGTTCCGGCCTTGGCCGCAATATCAGATAGGTTTGTTCGCAGAAGGCGCTCGGCAACATCCGCGCCATACATACCCTTTGGAAAATGCACACCTTCAACAAAGCTATCTGTTGTAATGAGAAGGTCTTGATTTTTTCGCGGAGAATAGAGAGCCGTGTCATCTTTGAGGCGTAATCCCTCAGGCCCGGCCAGAGGCGCGAAATAGCGTTCAATCAGATCAAATTCATTCATCTGTTGCGGAGGCATCTTCCGACGGTTCGGTTTTCGGCTCAGTCTCTGCATCTGAACGCGGCGCTACCGCTTCCGCATGAGATGCCGTCAGACCAAATTCCGCTGCGCGCGTGTCTTTTGCAATTTTGTCCAAAACGCCATTCACAATGCCCGGCTCTTTGCCCGAGAAAAAGTCAGTCGCAATTGCCATATATTCATTGATGATGACCAACGCAGGCACATCGGGTCGGCTCTGAATTTCATAGGTCGCAGACCGTAAAAGCGCTCGCAAAGTCGCATCCAAACGTCGCAAAGGCCATTTATCCGACAGCCGCCCGTCAATCGCTTCATCAATCTTGGATTGGTCGCGAACAACGCCGTTCATAATATCTTCGAAATAGGGCTCATCCGCGCGAACCATGCCGGGTTCATCTTCATAGCCAAAGCGGTGATCGAGAAATTGTTTGACGACTGTCTTATGCGGCTCACCCGAAACATCCATTTGATAGAGCGCTTGGACAGCACTCGTGCGGGAGACACGTCTCAGTTTTGGATTTGCGCCACTCATCCTTTGTTCAGCTCATCGCGAAGTTGGATCATGCGCAGGCAAGCCGACGCCGCGAAGCCGCCCTTGTCTTTTTGATCGGGTTTGGACCGCGCAATGGCTTGCGCTTCATTTTCAACCGTAATGATGCCGTTTCCGATAGCGAGCTGGTGATCGACAGCGAGGTCCATCAAGGCGCGTGCAGACTCTTCGCAGACATAATCATAATGGGTCGTTTCACCACGAATGACGCAGCCTAGAGCAACGTAACCGTCATAGCCGGCCCCAGCTTTTTCCGCGTAAGAAATGATATGAGGAATTTCCAACGCACCCGGAACGTTCACTTTAACGACTTCCGCATCTGCAGCCTGTAACTTCGCAAGGGCCCCTGTCAGCAGGTCTTCAGAAATGGACTCGTAATAACGAGCCTCGATAACGAGAATTTTCATCTTAAGTCCGTGTGTTCTGAAGTGGGGTAATACCGTCAAGTTCAAGATCATAGGCTTCAAGCCCGATAATCTTTGGCATAACATTCGTAATAAGAGTCATTTTACGGACGCCCTGATGGGACAGGATTTGCGCGCCGACACCATATTCGCGAATGGTTTGTTCTTTGCGGTTCACTGTCGATTTATGTGCGCCAAGACGTTCCAGAAGACTGTCAATCGACCCTTCACGGATCAACACCAAGACAGAATGACCGTCATGAGCGGCAAGTTGTTTCATGGCATCCCAGATCAAGCCTGAACGCGGGCTTTCTTCGGATAGAATATCGCCAGCAAAATCGATCTTGTGAACACGGACCAAACTTGGCTCTCCGGCTTTCGCTTCGCCTTTGGAGAGCGCGACATGTTCTTTGCCATCAAGGAAATTACGATAGACGTGAATTTTAAACTCATCGCCATTTTGGCTACGGAAATCACTGCTCGCGATGTGACGGACAAAGTGATCCTTCTGCATACGATGCGCGACCAAGTCTTCAATCGTCCCGATTTTCAGCCCGTGGAACTGCGCAAATTTCACGAGATCAGGCAACCGTGCCATCGTCCCGTCATCATTCATAATCTCACAAATCACAGCTGACGGGTTCAGTCCGGCCATCCGGGAAATATCAACTGAAGCCTCAGTATGACCTGTCCGCACCAGAACACCGCCATCTTTGGCAATGAGCGGGAACATGTGACCGGGAGTCACAACATCGTCTTCCCGGCTGTCCGGGTCGATTGCGACTTGAATTGTCAAAGCACGATCGGCGGCACTAATGCCGGTCGTGACGCCTTCACGGGCTTCAATGGATTGCGTGAACGCCGTTTCGAAGCGAGACCCATTATTCTTATTTTGCGGCTCCAGACCCAGTGTTTCAGCCTTCTGCGCTTCAATCGCAAGACAGATCAGACCGCGGCCAAACTTGGCCATAAAATTGACAGCATCGGGCGTCGCAAATTGCGCCGGGATAATCAGATCACCTTCATTTTCACGGTCTTCCGCATCGACGAGAATATACATCCGTCCATTGCGGGCATCTTCGATGATTTCTTCCGGCGTAGCGAGCTGGTAGACGTCTTCAGATGTCGCTGTGTTCAGTTCGGTCAAGTTTTCTGTCCCATGTGAGATAAGTAGCGCGCGACATAGCGGGCGATGAGGTCGATTTCCAGATTTATGTCATCTCCCGGCTGTAATCCACCCAAGGTCGTCGCTTGGGCTGTATGCGGGATTATATTGACTGAAAAGGTTGAGCCCGACACCTCATTGACCGTCAATGACACGCCGTCCACTGTGATGGAGCCCTTTGGCGCGATCCCAAAGGCAATATGGTCAGGCGCTTTGAAATCGAGTTTTATGGACCCGGCAATTTCTGTTCGTGCTGTCAATGTGCCGACCCCGTCCACATGACCCGTGACCAAATGGCCACCTAATTCATCTGCACCTGTCAGCGCACGTTCCAGATTGATCTTCGTTCCCGCCTCCCATTTGGACATGGTCGTCTTGTCCAAGCTCTCATCGGACACTTCGAAGGCGTACCAACCCGGCCCCTTTTCGATCACGGTCATACATGCCCCTGCATGGGAAATGGACGCGCCAATATCGATTGTGGAGGTGTCATAGGCACATTCAACATCCATGCGCGTATCGCCCCACTCGCCTCCTGTTCCGCGGGTTACGGATTTAACCGTGCCGATATCTGTGATGATGCCTGTGAACATTAATCTGCTCTCACATAAATTTCGTGTTGGTCCTGACCGACCTCGCTGACCTTCATACGGTGCAAACGCACGGCTTGACCCATTTCGGTCAGACTTAATGCACCCACACAGTCTCGCCCGTCACCGCCTAAGAGGACGGGAGCGCGGTACCAATGCAATGTGTCGTAAAGCCCGGCGCGGACAAAGCTGGCGATGAGGGTCCCGCCGCCCTCAACGAGAAGAGAGCGAATGCCTGCGCTCGCCATAATCGAAAGAGCCTCTTCAAGGCTTAGTCCGTTCTGATCTGTCACTTCATGTACGATGACGCCTTGCTCGCGCAAAGCTTCCGCCCGAGCCTCAGACCCATCACGCGTAAAGACCCAAGTCGGAGTCTCTTTGGCCGTCGCAACCAAATAAGAGGCTGGAGATATTTTAAGTGTCGTATCAAACACGACACGGACCGGATCCTTTTGCCCCGGTACGCGTGAGGTCAGATGAGGATTGTCAAGTTCCGCTGTAACGGCTCCCACTGCGATAGCGTCATTCTCGGCTCGTAAGTATCGACCATGCGCACGCGCGGCTTCTGACGTGACCCATTGGGAGTCACCATTTGCGAGCGCAATTTTCCCGTCGAGGGACGTTGCGAGTTTCAGCGTAATTTTTGGTCTGCGGCCCAGGGACAAAACCTACTCGTCCTCACTGCTTAAACGTTCATCTGTAATGAAAGAGGCAAAGTCTTCCGTGGCACGAAAGTCCTTATAAACAGAGGCATAGCGGACATAAGCAATCTTATCCAAATTGGAGAGACCTTCCATAACCAGCTCTCCAATGCGGTCAGAGGTAATGTCCGACGTCCCGCCCGCTTCCAACTGACGGACAACGCCGGAAATCATCTGTTCAATCCGCTCGGGTTCTACAGGGCGTTTCTGGAGGGCAATCATGACGGACCGTGCAAGCTTGTCCCGGTCAAACGGTGTCCGGCGGCCCGATTTTTTCACAACTGTAAGATCGCGCAATTGCACGCGCTCAAAGGTCGTAAATCGCCCCGCACAACTACCGCATTGGCGGCGGCGGCGCACGGCCGAATTATCCTCAGCTTGGCGAGAATCTTTGACCTGTGTGTCTTCGGATGAACAGAATGGGCAACGCATAGTGGAGATATAGGGGGTTACAGGACAAAAGACGAATCCAATTACATCGTCTTTCTTTTCAGCCTACCGGCTCCTCGTCATCACAAGACTTGTTCTTGTGATCCACCTGTAGCTACGCATGGATTGCAAGAATTAGTTGTTTGCAAGCAAACAACGATCTTGCAATGACGGATAAGAGTTCGGTCTACTCGCTATAAATCGGGAAGCGTGACGTCAGCGCAATGACCCGCTCTTTCACGCTCTCTTCGACCTCTGAATTGCCTTCCGGATTTTCCGCGAGCGCATCCAGAACTTCCACCATCAATTGCCCGATTTCGCGGAATTCCGCAGGGCCGAAGCCGCGCGTTGTGCCCGCGGGTGAGCCGACGCGGATGCCGGATGTGATGG
>CAYZGF010000080.1:0-9381 GCA_964477595.1 uncultured Algimonas sp. | reverse complement strand
TCAAAACTATATCCCCATTTCGCGAAAATTTAATTCGTTCTACTTCAATCCTTTACCGTAAAAATAAAGAGAATAATCCTCACTTTCGGAACCTGTGTTATATTGCTTACGTTCTTTCAAACACGGGACAGGTAGGAGCTCACTTGCTGGTTTGAAAGATGGTGGGTCTGAGCATCCGGTGGTGAGACATCGGACTGTGCCGGGACTTTTGTAACGAGAGCCGACCGGTGGTTCCAAGTGGGCCAACTCCGGGGTTTATGACTGGCCGTTATATCAAAAACCATTGCCGCAGGGTTTGCATATTCGTCTTACAATCGAATGTGTGGTCATCGCGTAAAACATATTATAAATTTTGGTATCCATCGCGGAGACCAACCCTGCGGGCAGTCCTAACTTCCCACAGATCAAACCTCGGCAGTGCCGCCCTGTGAAAAGGATGATGGTCTGCGAACCCTCCCCTTTGCCTAGACGAGAGAGCCATGCCCCGCACCACACATAGATTTCCGAAACCGCAAACCAAGCATCTTTCTAACTATGAACGTTTGAGAGATTTACGCCTCGGGGTTCAACTGCGCGCAGAACAAGTGAAGCTGCGCCGGCTTGAATGGGATACGCAAAAACTCGCTTTGCCCCAGATTACGCCCCTGCCCGGCGATGGGCCGCTGCAAAGACGCCGCGCCTTGACGGAAGCCGACCTGCCCCGTCCCCGCCCACCCGTAGACATGCCCGAATATAAACCCGGCATGAGCTATGAAACCTATGAAGTCCTGATCGGACTTTACATGGATGAGCGAAAAGCGGCGGAGCGGCGCGATCCCTATAACGCCCTCGCCTCCATCACGGCCCAAGCCATTCTGGAAGCCGCGCAAGAACGGGAAGATGCGCGTCTCGAGAAACAAAAAGATCGAGAGCGGGCGAAAGAGAAAGCCACAAGAGACGCAAAAGCGAAAGCCGACGCAGCCGAAAAGGCGCGCCAACATTGGAAACGTTAGTCTGCAATGCTTGCCAAAAACTCACACCTCATCTAGAGGCTGTCCCATCACCTGTATTGCCGCGGCTGCTGAACCCCACGGCAAGCAGGAGATTGACATGCCACACAAACGCAGCCGGGCTTGGCGACGAGCCCAGAGACAGCGCTTTATTCAAAAGCGTGCCACCTTAACACAAACCCACCCTGATCTGATGGGACTTTCCCATCGCGGTCAATTTTCGAAGACCAGGCCCGATCATGATCGGATCCGTCGAGAGAAGATATGGGCGGATATGTATTTTCACCGGCTGAAGCTAAAACGTGCGCAACAACTCGGCATGTTTTGGCCTCATCCAAAGCGTGAAATGGAATCCCGATTGGAGATGTAAGCCTTGAATATACTTTTCATCTGCTCACGAAACCAATGGCGAAGTCCGACGGGCGAACAGGTTTGGCGGAAGACGCCGGGCCTGTCCGTGCGTTCGGCCGGGACCAGCCCCAATGCCCGGCGGACAGTCAATGCCAAGGACATTGCGTGGGCAGATATTATTTTTGTGATGGAACAGAAACATAAAGACCGTCTGCGGGCCGCATTCCCGGCACCGATGAAATATGCGAAACTCCACGTTCTGGATATTCCAGATGAATATCAATTTAATGATCCCGAGCTGATTGAGATTATTCGGACCAGCACCTCGCCGTTGATTGGCGTCGCGTGATCTATAACAGTCGCCTGCTCTATTACCCCTCGCCTCCCTCACCTTTCCGCGTTAATCGACCCTTATGACTGAACAGTGCCAACTCTATCTTCTCACGCCTCCCGTCATTGAGGACGTGCCCGCCTTTTGTGAGGTTTTGAAAGAGACGCTGGCGGCGGCGCCTGTGGCGTGTCTGCAAATCCGACTCAAAGACATTGAAAATTCAGCCCTCATTCAGGCCGGAAAAGCCATAACAGCAACATGTCACGCTGCCGGAGTCGAGGTGATTTTAAACGATCATCCGGATTTGGTGGCCGAAATCGGTGCCGATGGGGCCCATATTGGGCAGGAAGATATGGACTATTTTTCATCCCGTGAGGTGCTGGGCGGGGATGCTATTATCGGCGTCACCTGTCATAATTCTAAAGAATTGGCCTTTGCTGCTGCGAAGGCCGGTGCGGATTATGTCGCCTTTGGCGCGTTTTTTGAGACGCCGACAAAGGCCCCCAAAGCCCGCGCCGAGTTGGAGATTTTATCATGGTGGCACGAAGCCGTCGAAATACCGAGCGTGGCCATTGGCGGGATCACGGTGGAGAATGCGGATCAAGTGATCGCAGCGGGCGCGGACTTTATAGCCGTCTCGTCTGGCGTGTGGGCACATCCGGATGGACCCGCCGCAGCGGTGTCGCGCTTGTCGCAGCTTTGTGCGGAATTTTCGCCCCCCTCTCCGTAAGCGCGTCACCGACCCTGTCTAATCCGGCAGAGGTCGAAACGAATTTCGACGTCGCCTTGCAGGCCTTTAATGCGGGTAAGTTTACTGACGCGCTCAGCCTGTCTGAAACCGCCGCCAATCTGGGCAGCGCAGACGCCGCCGTCATGGCGGGATATATTTTGCGCTATGGCAAAGCCGGAAATACCGACATGGCAGCGGCACGCCAGTGGTATGAGAAGGCGGCCGTTAAAGGTCATCCCGATGCCTTTGTCGCGCTTGGCGAGATGGGCCTGCGCGAGCAAGCCGGATTGACGAAAACAGATGCTGTAGCGTGGCTGACCCGCGCATCAGATGCAGGACGCACAGATGCCATGCGCGCCCTGTCTGATCTTTACCGAACGGGGCAAGGCGTGACCGCGAATGCAGCGGAATCTGAGCGCCTGCTGAAAAATGCCTCGCAGAGCTTTGATGCGGAAGCGACAAAGCGTTTGGGTGACAGTGTTTTCGAACGTGACCCAAATGCGGCCCTGAAGCATTATGAAGCAGCTGCCAAAGCCGGACATATTGAAGCCGCCTATATTGCGGGCGTGATGTATGCCGAAAATTTTGACATTCGTCCCGATAGTGCGCGTTCTGCGGCCCTTTTGAAACAAGCCGCTTTGGGTGGGCATCCTGCCGCCATGGCGGATTATGGCCTGCTGGTTTATCAGGGCTATGCCGCTGCCAAGTCAGAGGAAAAGGCCGCGCAGTGGTTCCGGAAATCTGCAGAGGCCGGCGATGCGGAAGGTCAGTTTCTCTACGCCTTTACCCTCGCAAAGGGCGAAGGTTTGGAACAGGATTTTGAGGAAGCTTATTATTGGGCGCTAAAATCCGGCCAGTCTGAGGTTGATGATTATGATGCGGACCGCGCCACTTTGCGCACAGGATTGGAAGGTAAATTAGATAGCGCAGCTATTTCACGTGTGAAGGCACGGCTTTAGATTTCGCACTTCAAACTCGCCTCGGCTTTGGTTGTGACATCGACAGCCAAGCGACCTGATCCTGTGAGCGCGCCATAGGTTTCGATATTGGCTTTGACGCCGTCAAATATTCGCGTCTCGGGCATACCGTGTTCGGTCCAAAACTCGAGGATAGGTTTAACGGGCACTGTTCCGGTCTCGCGGTAATCCTGCCGCACGGACCAGAATTGCCACCAATCGTGAAAGCGGATTTTATAATTGCGGTAGGTCGCTCCGGCCCAAACTGTATCAGGGAGGATTTCAGGACTAAAATAATCATCCGTAAGGATGTCATGAAGTTCAGATGGAGACGTACTGGCGATTTCGACGATATAATTTTCATACCAATCATCGCCATTTTGTTTGGCCGATTCTTCGCCTTGCCAATTCACGCTGATCTTAGGGCCCGCCCACCAGCGACCTTCACCAGAGAGGGAAATATCATAAGAGGAACAGATTTTAGCGCCATCCGGGACATTCACAGCAGCAGACGGCTTAATTCCTAATTTTGAGAACCCTACATCCAAGCCGCCTTGTTCATGAATTTGCTCAACAGAAAAGGACGAAACATCCCCGTCTATCTGACGGCTATGCGACCCGGAGAATTTATCACTGACCCACGCGTGGGATTTATATCCACGAAATGTGAAAGCGTTGGTATCATTGGCATAAATCTCAGATGAACCGGGTCGGGGATCAGACAAGGTCTGACATCCACTCACACAGATAAGCAAAGAGAAGAGGAGATATCTCATAATCTGAGAACGAGCTCTAATTTAGGAAACTCTGTAATTTCCCCATGGCCGGCATAGCCGCATTTTTCATACGGGTAAGAATTTCAACTTTTGAGCTTTCCTCCGGACCAACATTACTGACCATTTTGGAAAATCCGTCCAAACGCTGCTCCCGCATCCAATTGCGCAAGGCTTTGTTTTGCCCCCAAAGGGCTTGGTTCATCATATTTGCCGCTGTCATGCGGATGAATGTGTCCAGATCATCGGGCAGAGGGACGACGCCCGTCATACCGTTCTTGGCGGCTTCACCTTCAATATGGGCTTCGACCCACGCGATCATGGAGGCAGAGAAAACGGGCTGATAGGCACGGACTGTTTGCGGGGTAATCACATTGCCTTGGAAGATGGGTTTAATGACATTGTCCTTTATCGCACTGGCGGAACAATCGACCATGACATGACCTAAAGTGGGTTCGCTGCGTCCATTGACGAAGGTAATATTTTCGGAGGTAATAGCAGAGACGCGACCTTTACGAACGATGTCTTTAACACGGCGCAGCTCTTTTAACTCAAGCTCACTTATGGTCGCGCCATGGAACATGGTGGGTCGAACTGTTGGGTCCAGGCGGAGAAAATATCCGCAGTCTTCGAGGCGGTCGAACATATCCGATTTGGATTTTGCGCCGGCAATGGCTTCGAACATATTAGCTTGATTGCCGATTGTGCTCTCAAAAAACTCAGGGAAAGGCTGGGTGTTTTTGCGATTAATAAGCCAGGCATCGCGGGATTTGATCCAGCGAATATTTTTCGCAGGGACATTATTTTCGAGCAGCCAAAGAATGGCATCAATGCCTGTTTTGCCGCCCCCGATAACGGTGAACCCCTTGGGCGCATCCGTAATCAGAGGAAGATCATTTAAGGGCATAAATCTGACGTCATCTGCCACGTCAAAATTCGGTGTGTGTGTGGACGGCACAGTCGTGTTCAGATGTGTGCAGTCCACGATTTTCTTTGCGCTGACTTTCGTCTCGGCACCACTCAAGCGATGGGTGAAGACGCCGTCGCCTTTATAATCAGAAAGGGGGAAAAACCGGACGCGCCCGGATGTGAGGAATTTTTGCCGCATAACAGAGTCGAAATAGGCCAGAATTTCCGCACCGGTTGCGAGATCGCCCAGACCTTTATTCAAGCCCGTTTCGTCTTTGTGTCCTTGGCTTAATTCACGCGAATTTACGCCGTAAAAAGCGCTTGGCTGATGCAAAGTCACAAAGGGATAAGCAGAATTCCAATGACCGCCCGGTTTGGCGAAACGGTCGACCATGATGATATCTGCGTCTGGCATTTCATCCAAAAGCGTGTCCACAAAGGCCATGCCCACTGCACCGCTGCCAATAACGAGGTAATCAGTCTGGAGTAAATCTGTCATGGAAAGTTGCTAACACGGCAGAAACGCCGTGTCGCAAGTTGATTTTAAATAGGACTGATTTTTTAAATCAGATGTTAGTTCAGCGTCCGGGCGATGCGAATACCGTAATCGTCATAACGGTAATCCGTGACATATCGAATCCGGGCGGCTGCGCGTGTTTGATACCCATGCGTTACCCATGACCCGCCCTTCATGACGCGGAATTTACAATCACCGTCTTTACGAGGAGACCCATCACCAATTGCGGCGCTATGGTCTGCGTTCCAGCAATCTTCGACCCATTCATAGACATTACCGTGCATGTCATAAACGCCAAAAGCATTAGGCTCATATTGTCCGACCGGCTGTGTCTTACGAAGATACGGACCTTTTGCACCATTTCCATAAGGGGCCTTGCCGTCAAAATTGGCAAATTGTGCACTCATGTCATAGCCATTGCCAAATGGTGCATCCTGTCCGGCGCGCGCCACATATTCCCATTCGGCTTCGGACAATAAACGATAATTTTGACCCGTCTTACCGTTCAACCATTTCAGGAAATTTTGCGCATCATTATAGCTGACGTTAATGACCGGGCGTTTCCCGCGGCCCCAGCCCTTGTCATCAGGTTTGTGACCGGAACATCCACCGTCACGGATACATTTATTCCAATCATCAAAGGTAATTTCATATTTGCTGACTTCAAAACTATAGCTGATGAAAGTGTCCCGCATCGGATTTTCAAATCTTGCGCGCTTCTTCTCGAAATCAGGTGAGCCCAATTTACCGGCACCCGGATTGATAACGACCATATCAATACCCATTGGGGAGCTTCCGGCGACGACAGGGCCAACGGAGGGCGCCGGGATACTGAGAGACGCTAATCTCGCAGCCTCTCTCTCAGCCGCGCGGCGTTCGGCGCGTTCTTTTAGGATCTGCTTGGGGTAGCTATCGACAACCTCAGGTGCGTCCTGAGAAAAAGCTGTGGACGGCATTATCGTTGCAAAACCCGCACATCCAAGCACAAGTGCCGCGTTCAAGATTTTCATCATATTTCCTTCTTAACATCCCCCGCAGCAAACCTAACGCGGTTCACTTGCCAACAACATCATAATCCTACTGAACTGGTGAAAACCGAGTTAACAATGCTACTCTTCAAAGCAGCAATGAAAATGACCGGAAAGCGCCCGTTCCCTTGAAGCATTTCTAGGGCCGGACGACTGACTGTCAACCTCGATATGTAGTCAATAAAATTAAAACGCTGACACGATGATCCTTGAGGCCTGCGTCGAAAAACTCGACTTAATGCTCATGACCCGGATTTGTCCGTGCCAATTTCCGCATCAGACCGGGCCAAATGAGATTGTCCCCCATGCCGGGAATAAAGGCTGCTGCGCCTTGCTGATAAACGCGGTCGGCCATTTCTTGTGGCTCTTCAATGAGAAGATCTTCATGGCCGGCACTTTGTGCAAAGATTTGCGCCTTGCAGGCGTTTTCTAGGAAATACATGCGTAAAAAGGCGGTGCCGCAGGTCGGGCCGACTGTAAGCGTGCCGTGATTTTTGAGCATAAGAAGCGACTTTGCGCCAAGATTTGCGACGATGCGCTCTCTTTCATCGAGCTCTAACGCGATGCCCTCATAGTCGTGATAAGCGAGATCATTATAAACTTGCATCGCCATTTGGGTATAACGGCGCAGCCCCTTCTTTTGGGCACTGACAGCCATGCCATAAGGCGTATGGACGTGAATAACGCAGCCCGCATCTGCCCGAGCCAGATGCACGGCCGAGTGAATTGTGAAGCCCGCCGGGTTAATGAAGTAGGGCGTTTCCTGACACACCTTACCGGAGCCATCGATTTTCACCAAAGACGACGCCGTCATTTCGTCGAACATGACGCCATAAGGATTTATCAGGAACCGGTGCTCTCCATTTTCATCAGGTAAACGCGCGGAGATATGCGTAAATACGAGATCAGTCCAACCATGCATGGCGCAAAGACGGTATGTTGCGGCCAAATTTTTCCGAATTTGCCATTCACGGTCCGAGACCTTGCCTTCTAAGCGGTCCACTTGTGCCGGATCAGGAATATTGAAACCGGACATACCTTCCAGCGCACCGGCCGGATCATTATCTGTCTGTGCGTTCATCGCTCTATCTCCATTTTTCTCCTTGATAGCTTGCGCAACGCATTAAGCAAGCTAAGGGCTTTGTATGGTACGAATTCGGAAATTTGGGACCCGCGCAGATGGCCGCCCGGTTTTAGCCTATGAACTGACATCTGAATTAGGGTTTAAAGCCGTCATTTTAGATCAAGGGGCAATTCTGCAGAGTTTTTGCGTTCCGAATGGGCGCAACATTTCACTCGGCTATGAAGACTGGGAAAGCTATGCTTCCGACACCAATTATATTGGCCGGATCATCGGACCAAACGCCAACCGAATATCAAACGCCCGGTTTCGTATTGGTGACCAAACGTTCAAGCTTAGCGCAAATGACGGACCCCATAATTTGCACAGTGGACCGAATGGATTTGACGTCAAAAGCTGGCAAGTGACAGAAAACGATACCGGTCTATCCCTGACCTTGGACACTCAAAATGAACAAAATGGCTTTCCGGGTGCGGCCCAAGCTCATCTCAGAATTTCGCTTCACGGACATCGATTGCGATTGGAGATGGAGGCCACATGCGACCGCTCCACGCCTATGAATATGACGTGGCATCCTTATTGGAACTTGGGCCGCAACAATAAAATTGATGGTTGTGATTTGCGTGTCGACGCTGAATTTCACTCAACCTTCGAAGCTGGTGACAAACGCCCGGTTAAGGATACGCGCCAAGATTTTCGAAAATTCATTCCGATTGGAAGCGCAAAATTGGATACTAATTATAAAGAGGTGAAACGCGCGAGCCTAAGATCGCACGACGTATCAATGAGTGTCACGAGCTCTCTGCCCGACATGCAAATCTACACAGGTGATGCGCTCGACGTGCCTCGGTCTGGAATTGCGATAGAACCGCAGTTTCAACCCAATGATATAAATCTCACCCAAGACAGCCTCTTGAGACCGGGCGAGATTTACCATCACTGGATCGAATATGAATTTGACCTGATTTAAAGAACCGACTCAGCCTTTACCCATTCCAGACCTTGCGCTTCGGCGACTGCTTCGATGGTCAACTTACCCTCGCAAACATTCAACCCATTGAGCAGGTGCGGATCTTCGCGCAGTGCCTCTTTCCACCCCAACCGCGCAATACGTTTGGCGTGATGAAGCGTCGCCGCATTCAGGGCATAAGCCGACGTGCGCGCCACTGCGCCAGGCATATTTGCAACGCAATAGTGAACAACACCATCGACAATATAAGTCGGGTCAGCGTGGGTTGTGGCTTTCGAAGTTTCAAAACAGCCGCCCTGATCAATCGCAACATCAACCAAGACTGCGCCTTCCTTCATGGTCGACAGCATGTCACGCGTTACGAGCTTAGGCGCCGCAGCACCCGGAATGAGGACAGCGCCAATTACGAGGTCTGCTTCGGTTAGAAGTTTTGCCAACCCGTCCGGCGTGGACCGACGGACTTGCGCCCGGTTGCCGAACTCATAAGACAGTTTCTCCATCACCTTATTTGAGCGCTCGAGAATCGTCACATCAGCCTGCATTCCGATTGCCATGAGAGCCGCATTATAGCCAACATCACCACCGCCAATGACGACGACTTTCCCGGATGCTACCCCCGGAACCCCACCAAGCAGAACGCCTCGACCCCCGCCGAGCTTTTGTAAAGCTGTTGCACCAACCTGAGTCGCCAGACGACCCGCAACTTGGCTCATAGGCTTAAGAAGCGGCAGCTCGCCACTCTCATC
>CAYZGF010000079.1:266-9390 GCA_964477595.1 uncultured Algimonas sp. | reverse complement strand
GCTGCTCTCCGTCACGGGCCTTGGCACATATGAACGCCTTGGCAGCACCGTGGATGACGCTGCGGGCGAAGCTTTTGATAAGACAGCCAAAGTCATGGGTTTAGGATTTCCGGGTGGGCCCAAAGTTCAAAACTGGGCGGAGCGTGGCAATCCAGAAGCCGTCAAACTTCCTCGCCCTATGAAAGGCCGCGATCATGCGGACTTTTCTTTCGCAGGATTGAAAACTGCTGTCGCCCGCGCTTGGGACGCCTCAGATAAATCCGACACAGCCAAAGCAGATCTCGCTGCGAGTTTTCAACGCGCCATGACAGATACGATGTTGGACCGCGTTGACAGAGCCATGACTCTTTATCGTCAAAGCACGGGTGAAACGGCTCAAGCGCGTCTGGTCGTAGCGGGCGGCGTGGCGGCGAATACAGAACTCCGCGCCGGACTGAAAAGCTTGGCTGAATCCCGCGCGTTCGATTTTATTGCGCCGCCCCTGAAATTTTGTGGCGATAATGCTGCTATGATCGCTTTAGCAGGGGCAGAGCGTTTAGCCGCTGGATATATTGATGACTTAGACGCCCCTGCCCGCCCGCGCTGGCCGCTGGACGGCGATGCAGCGCGTGCGGCCCCAAAATCCGGTTATGGCAAGAAAGGCCCAAAATCATGACACATTTTCTGATTTACACCGAAGACAAAGCAGACAGTTTGGACATTCGGATGAAGGCCCGCGAAGCCCATTTGCAATGGGTCATGAATGATCCAAACGTAAAGCTTATCTCTGCAGGCCCTTGGCTGGACGATGCGGGCGATATGCGTGGCAGCCTTCTGATCGTCAGCGCGGATACACTGGAAACGGTAGAAAATTGGCTGGAACAAGACCCTTATAATAAAGCCGGATTGACTGCCTTTAAACGCGTGAAACGCTTCAACTGGCTGCTCGGCGCACCGGAATAAAGCGGCGATAAGCACCGCTATCCTTTCAGGAATAAATCCTATAGCTTCCGCTTAAATAAAACGGGAGTGAGCGATGAAGTGGGTTTTGCGTATTGGCGGCGGCTTGCTGGCTCTCATTCTATTGGGTCTATTTGGCGCTTGGATTTGGTTTTGGGCAAAGCCAGTTGGAATCAAGAATTACGTCAATAAGGCGACCTTCCAAATCGCCACGGACAGCCCGGAAGCTCTTACCTATATTGGCTTCTTGGATGGAACCCCGCTGGATTTTCACTCTGACAAGCTAGCCAGCTATACCAAAGAACAAGAAGACATATCCAAAGCCAAGCTGAAGAAAGCAAGTAAGGGGCTGGATAAATACGGGCCCGAAGGCTTGGATGATAAAGACCTTCTCACCTACCGCATCACACGATGGCAATTCGATGATTGGATGGCCGATAGCGACATTGAATTTTCTGGGTACCCAATCAGCCAGCTATCGGGTCCGCATGTCGACCTGCCTAGTTTCCTGACTGACACCCATGCAATCAACACGGAGAAATCCGCGAAACGCTATATCGCGCGTATGAGAGAGTTTGGACGGGTCTTGAACGAGACGCATGTTAATGTGGAGCGCGCACGGGAAGCAGGCGTTGTCGCCCCCGATTTTGTCATTGAAAAGACGCTCACGGGTATGCGGAACTTCATCGTGGATGGCGCAGCTGACAATCCATTGGTCACGACATTACCGGAAAAACTTAATGCAATCGGCATGAGCGAGACAGAGCGAGACGCGATGATCGCGGAGGCAGAGGCCATTGTCGCTGAGGATATTATCCCGGCCTATGAAAAGCTGATTGCACAACAAGAGGAGTTGCTCAAAACCGCAACATCTGACGCCGGAATTTGGCGCATTCCAAATGGCGACCGGATTTACGCGACGGCTCTACGGTCAAATACAACGACCAATATGACCGCTGACGAAGTTCATAATGTTGGGCTGGCCGAAGTTGCACGCATCGAAGCCGCGATGAGCGAGATCATGGACGGCGAAGGTGTGTCCTCGGACCTTCCATTTGCAGATCGTGTCCGCAGTTTGATGGAAGACCCGGCGCACCTCTTTGACAATACCGATGAAGGACGCGCCGAGATGATTACTTATCTTGAGCAGCTCAATACGGACGTCATGGCCAAAGCCGGGGATTTTTTCGTGACACTGCCGACGGCCGATTTGGAAATCCTGCGCGTGCCGGTCTTCTCCCAAGACGGTGCACCCGGCGGATATTATAGTGGCCCGTCCTTGGATGGAAAACGTCCGGGGAAATTCTATATCAACCTGAAAGACACGCATGACAATCCGCGCTGGACGCTGCCAACGCTGCTTTATCACGAAGCCGCCCCCGGACATCATTTCCAGATCAGCCGCGCGCAAATGATTGAGGGTGTGCCAATGATCCGAAAACTTGGATTGTTCACGGCATATTCCGAAGGCTGGGCGCTTTATGCGGAGAAAGTCGCAGCTGAAGATATGGGTATGTATGCGGATGACCCTTTAGGTGATTTAGGTCGGTTACAGGCCGAGATGTTCCGCGCGGTACGTCTGGTCGTCGATACGGGGCTCCATCACAAGCGTTGGACCCGCGAAGAATCCATTGACTATATGGTTTCAAAAACAGGCATGACGGAAGCCGAAGTCACGCGTGAAATCGAACGCTATGTCGTTTGGCCGGGTCAGGCGACGGCTTACAAGACAGGACAACTCGCCATGGTTCGCATGCGGGAAAAAGCGGAAGCTGCGCTTGGTGATGATTTCGATCTGCGTTTATTTAACGAGAAACTCCTCTCCGGAGGCGCCATGCCATTGGACATTCTCGCAGAAGAAATCGATGCATGGGTTGAGACTCAGAAATAATATTTCGGCGTTTAATCATCTATCGAAAACCCGCATGCAAAAATGCGCTTTGACTTCACTGGCGCTATCCGCATGACAGAAGACCCGTAACCCTAAAGCACTCGGAACCTGTCAGATGGACCTCGTAAGCGACAGCATACTCATCGATACTGGCAAGAAAATGCCGAGCTTCGAGCAGACCTATCCGATGCTCAAAGGATTTGAGCTTGGGAATCCGAACTCTTGGACTAAAGGACATCCTCACAGCTTTTATAAAGACATGCGTGACACCGCACCCGTCATGTGGACGCCCATGCGCAAAAATATGTCAGGCTTCTGGTCGGTGACGGGATATGATGATATTAAATCCGTCGAACTGGCCCCGAAAACCTTTTCATCCGAACGGGGCAGCATGCTGATAGCTGTCAGCCCGCGCAGTAAATGGCCGGGTGATAAGCTCGTTCCGGCTTCATTTAACTGCCTGATTAATCTGGACGCACCCCGACATATGGAATTACGTATTCAGCAAAAAGATTTCTTCATCCCTGCCTATGTCGCAAAAGTCAGGGACCGGGTTGCGGCAAAAATCGACGCGCTTTTAGACAATGCTGAACGCGAAGGTCCCGAAATCGATTTTGTGAAACTGTTCTCGCAAGAAGTGCCGATGTTCACCCTATGCGAAATGCTGGGAGTTGATGAAGCTGACCGGCCAAAGATTATTTACTGGATGCATTATCTGGAGCTAGCGGAACAATTCGTGGCGAACCCCATGCGAATTTTACTTCGAAATCCATTCTTCCCGCGTCGCTTTGCCAAAGCGATTAAGGATATGTTTGCCTATGGCGAAGCTGTCATGGCGGACCGTCGCGAAAATCCACGCGAGGATTTGCTGACTGTTATTGCCCAATCCCAATTAGGGGGTGAAGATTTACCACAAGAGTTTCTAGATGGATCTTGGCTGCTGATCATTTTTGCGGGGAATGACACCTCGCGTAATTCCCTGTCAGGCACAATCCGTCTGCTCACGGAATTTCAGGATCAGCGCCAAATGGTGATTGATGATCCCGCCCTGATCCCCAAGATGACCCAAGAGGCGTTGCGCCTCGTCAGCCCGGTACAATATATGCGCCGTACGGCGACTGAAGACACAGAACTAAACGGGCAAAAAATTGCAAAAGATGAGAAAGTCGTCATGTGGTACGGGGCCGCAAATCGCGACCCGCGCATTTTCGCGAACCCGAACACATTCGATATGATGCGACCCAATGTTGATAAGCATTTGGCATTTGGTCACGGCGTCCATAAATGTTTGGGTAGCCGCATTGCGCAGATGCAATTGCGATTATCATTTGAAAAAATCTTAGAGCGTTTTCCCGATATTCACTGGACCGGCAAACAGAAAATCTCGCCAAACATCTTGGTTCACGCGATTTCCAGTCTGAGTGTCAATCTCTACGGACCCAATGGAAAGCGGCCTACACAGGTTCAGGTCAAATCCTTAAACTGAGCCAAACAAGCGGTAATAAGTCCGTCTAATTCTTGTTGCAGTTGAGCGCCGTCATTTGCCAATAACTCAGGCAATGTCGGTGCGCCGACCGGACCTTCGGTCGAGACGCCCCGACATTTCACAAATTCATCTCCGTCGCTGATATCTGCATTTAGCATAACCTGGTATCGCACCCAATCTTTCGGGAAGTAGCGCAGACCCCATTTGCGTACAGAAATATCTGCGCCCGGCAGGGCTTGCTGCAACGCGATCTCCGGGTCTTTGACAACACCGGCTTCCAATAACGCTGTCACGACTTTCTGCCGCCCAAATGTACCTTCCAATCCACGCTCGCCGCGAACCGATGTTTCGTATTGAAAACTAGGTGGGATTGAATTGGCGCAGGCCATAAGCAGAACTGACGCGGGAACAGTCAGAAAATAAAATCGAGCTCTATAGCCATGGAAATTACGCATAGATTTTAGAGGCATACATTTTTTAGGCGCTGACGCAAATCATAGCTAATTCGAATAAGACCTTAGTAACTTATTAACCATAAAGCTTTCAACACAAGCTACGCTTGGGAGGCTGATGTGTTGAAACAGAAATCCGTCGCACGATATTATGCGCGACCCAAATGCCGTCCTGTATCACGGCGGAACGTTCTGAAAGGTTCAGCGGCGCTTTCAGCGCTCGGCGTTACGGGGTGCGGTGGATCGTCAACCAGCAGTAATTTTTCGCCTCCCACAACAGTAACACCGCCAACGACCCCTCCCACAGCCGGAAGCGGCGATCATCCTATTTTCGGAGCCTCACAAATGTCTCGACAAGCCGACGCCCTTTCCCTGCGAACAGCCGCCGCAACGGCTCAATCAGATACGAATTACGGGACGCAGGAAACAAATGGGGATGAAGGCCTATATGCGGATTATCGCGCGAGCTTCACCAAAGGTTTGCCGCATGATGATTTAGGGGAAGTCGACAGGGCTGCCTATGATCTCTTGTTGGGCGCCTTACAGACCGGACAAAACGGTCAGTTTGAAGCTGTCCCGCTTGGCGGCACGCGGAAACTCGCCAACCCACAAGGCGCGTACCGCTTTGAATTGGTCGGGCTGGATTCTCATAAAACATTTATGCGGCCTGCCCCGGCTTTTGAAAGCGCGGAAACGGCTGCGGAAATGGCAGAGCTTTATTGGAAAGCCCTTTGCCGCGATGTGCCTTTCGCGGATTTTGAGACTAACACTCTTGTGCAAGCCGCCATTACGGATCTCAACGGTTTCTCAGAAACAGTTGGGCCAAAAGAAAACGACCTTGTCAGCACGGACACAATCTTCCGCGGGGAAACACCGGGTGATTTGGCAGGACCTTATATTTCGCAATTTCTTCTGAAAGATATCCCCTTCGGCAATAAAGTCATTGAGCAGACTTATGATACGCCGGTCGCCGGTGATGATTTCATGACGACTGAGGCCGACTGGCTCTCTATCCAACGTGGCACAACGCCGACACCGCTAACGAAAGGCTCTGCACGCTATATCAGCGACGCCCGCGCATTGGGTGAATATGTCCATGTCGATTATAGCTACCAAGCCTATATGAATGCGGCGCTGATCTTGTTGTCCATTCCGGGCAGTTTTGATTTGGATAATGTTTACAACACCTCTGTCACACAAGGGGCCTTTACAACATTAGGTGGACCGGATGTCCTCGATCTTGTGGCGAAAGCCGGCAATCTCTCGCTCTCGGGCGCTTGGTATCAGAAATGGCTGGTGCATCGTCGTCTTCGCCCGGAAACCTATGGCGGACGCCTGCATAATCAGATCATGGGCGTGAAAGATTACGGCCTGCCTGCGGAACTCGTCAATTCCGACGCCGTCGCACAAACACATGCGAATTTCGGATCTTACTTCCTGCCCATGGCCTTCCCCGAAGGGTCTCCGACACATCCGTCTTACCCTGCCGGTCATGCCACGATTGCCGGAGCCTGTACCACCATTCTGAAAGCTTTT
This sequence comes from uncultured Algimonas sp., assembly GCA_964477595.1. Lineage (GTDB taxonomy): Bacteria > Pseudomonadota > Alphaproteobacteria > Caulobacterales > Maricaulaceae > Litorimonas. The sequence goes on along the minus strand of CAYZGF010000079.1, from coordinate 3,086 downwards.
TTTGAAGAAAGCCTCGCCATTCCAAATCCGGTCGTCGCAAGCCGTACGGGTGATCGTTTGGAAAGTTATAGCGGCACGCTAACCATCGGAGACGAGATCAACAAACTGGCCAATAATATTGCCTTAGGGCGCGATTGGGCCGGGGTACATTACCGCTCTGACGGGGTGGACGGGTTATTGGTCGGTGAACAACAAGCCATTGGCCTGCTACAGGATTACAGCCGAACCTATCGTGAGCAATTTGCTGGATTTAATTTGACGAAATTCGACGGCACACGCATCACGATAAATAGCGGTGCCGTTGCATAAGAGGTTACTTCAAGCGCTTTCCATAAATATCGAGTTCAACAACATCACCTTTACCAGACGCCTTCGCAAAATCTGCGACCGGTTCAAATTGCGTTTCCTTATCGCCCACAACGACATAGATCATCTCGTCTTCTTGCAAATAGGTGGCGGCGGTCTGCTGAAAATCCTCTACGGTCATCTCGACCAACTCGGCCTGTTCGTCCTCGACATAGGTCGTAGACAGGCCGTAGCGGCTGATATTGCGAAGTGTGCCGAGCTTCGCCCCTAAACTCTCAAAAGCACGGGTGTTCTCTTTGATGAGTTTCTGCTGCGTTGTTTCAACGGCGGCTGCGTCAAATTCAGGACCGTAAGCGCGCAGCATATCGCGGATAGTTTCCAATGAGGCCTTGGTCGCATTGGCGCGCACAGAGGTGCCAATCGTGAAGGGCCGCGCAACCGTCCCGTTCGGTACGCTGGAATAGGCCCCATAGGTATAGCCCTTTTCGATCCGCAACACTTGCGCCAGATCCCCGGAAATTCCGCCGCCCAATTTCTCATTGGTGAAGCGGATTTTATTGAAGTCGGCATCGCCTGTAGCGGCTGTCAGCTTTCCAATGCGCAGCACAGACTGCTTGGACCCCGGGACATTAATGAAGAAGACCCGCCCGGCATTGTCCTGCACGGGAATATCAAACTCAGCACGCGGCGCGCCGGAGGGCGACACGGACTTACCAAGTTGAGCTAAAGCCAAAGCCGCTCGGTCAGGATCAATATCGCCGACCACATGTAAGTTTGCGGAGGATTGCAAAATATCCAGATGGGCCGCTTCCAAATCCGCCAAAGTCAGTTTTTCGACACTGGCCGCGCTGCCGCCTGCAGGCCGACCCAGCGGATGGTCGTCGCCATAAATAAGTCCGTTAAAAGCTTGCGCCGCGATTGCGTTGGGGTTCGCTTCCCGCCCTTTTATTCCGGTCAGAGCTGCGGATTTAACACGCTCGAAATCCTCGGCTTGCCAGCGTGGCTGCGTGAGGATTTCCTCAACAAGTTCCACCGTCGCTTCAAAATTCCGCGCGAGGCTTGTCGCGGAAATCCGGAGCTCTTCACTATTGGCGGAAACCGTTATGCCTGAGCCCAATAAACCAATCGCTTGCTCTAATTCAGCGGCTGTCTTCGTGGCCGTCCCTTCATTCATCAGATCCGCCAAAAGCGACATGCGCCCATTCTGCTCCGCTGTTTCTGACCAGCGCCCACCGGGCAAGCTAATATCAAATTGCACTAATGGGATTTCATTTGTCTCTATTCCGCTGACTGTCACGCCGTCCAAAAGTGTACGCGTCCAAATCTCCGGCATTTTCAACAACGGCAATTCCCCAAAGGGCGGCTCTGAGCGGTCATGTTTGGTTGGTGTTTTTTCAAATTCGGCGACGTCGCCCGCGCTGACCTCTTCATTGGCGGCAACACCTGGCGTCACGGTCTCTGTCCAGACGGTCGCTTTTTCCGCGCCGTCCACGGCCAGCTCCGCCTGCCCCTTCGGTACAAAACTCGTCATGACATAATTCGCGTCGCGAATATATTTGCGGAAAACCCGCATGACGCCGTCCGCTGTGACGGCTTTCACCGCCTCCGCGCGTTTGGCGGAAAAAGCCGGGTCACCTGCGAACTCATTGCTCGTCGCAAGATCATTGGATTTGCCCAAAACGGTGGAGAGTGAGTTATAGAGGATGGTTTCCTGCTCGGCCTTGATCCGCGCCAGATCGGTCTCATCAACTCCGCCGAGTTGCACCGTCTTGAGCGCGGTCATTACATAACCATGCACATCATCTAAATCCGTGTTCGGATTGGCGCGCACGCGGATGGTGAACTCGCCCGCAATTTGATTGGCGCGGTGAAAGCTCGACACATTGGGCGCAAGCTTCGCGCCGTCCACGACTTCTGCGTAGAGCGGCGAGTTTTTCGACCCACCCAAAATTTGCGCGAGAATATCCAGCTCGACCTCATCGGGGTGACCACTTTCTACCGTCGGGAATGTCATGCGCAGTTCCGGAAGCTTGGCGAAATTATCCTCGAACCAGAGGTTCTTCGTCTCTTCCAAAGTCACAGGCTGCGGCGCGGGCGGTTCGACCTCTCGGCCGCGCGGAATTTCCCCGAACCAGAGCTCTACTTTCTCTTTCGTTTCCTCAATATCAATATCGCCGACAATCGACAGCGTCACATTATTCGGCCCGTACCAATCCGCATGAAATTCGCGCAAATCTTCCAAAGTCGCCGCTTGCAAATCCGGCAGAGAGCCGATCACTGTCCAACTATAGGGATGACCCTCGGGATAAAGCGCTTTGCGAATGACCTCACCCGTATAGCCATAGGCGCGGTTATCAACGCGTTGGCGTTTCTCATTTTTCACGACTTGCTTTTCACGCTCCAGCGCAGCCGTCGTCACGGTGTTGATCATATAGCCAAGACGGTCACTATCGATCCAAAGGATTTTGTCGAAAGCATCTTTGGGCACGACCTCATAATAGATTGTGCCATCCG
>CAYZGF010000079.1:0-256 GCA_964477595.1 uncultured Algimonas sp. | reverse complement strand
TTTTCACTATCGTTAAACGCCATATGTTCAAAGAAATGCGCAAACCCCGTCCGCCCGGGCTTCTCCCGATTGGACCCGGCATGAATAACGGTGGTGACAGCGACGATGGGGTCAGACCGGTCCACTTGGAGAATAACGTCCAGCCCATTATCAAGCGTGAATTTTTCATAGTCGATGGTGAGAGTGGAGGCCTTTGCGGGTTCGACCTCAACTGAAGACAAGCCATCACCCGCCCCACCACAAGCGGCTAAAACAA
>CAYZGF010000078.1:0-9480 GCA_964477595.1 uncultured Algimonas sp. | reverse complement strand
TGCCGAAATGTATCAATTATTTCGTCTTGGTTTGCCAGTTCCACCGATATTGCGACCTGCGAAATTAAACCGGGCGTGGAGCGCCGTGTGCGGAATATCCGAAACGCGCAGTGGCAGGTCGGGCGGGATGATCGTAACAGTGCCTATATTGTGAGTGCCGATGCGGAAGGTCGCCCAAATTTTGGTGGAACACCTTCCGATGACAGCCTGATCCAAGCTATTCAATCCGTCAAAGCGCGCGGGATGACCGTCACGCTTTACCCGTTTATTTTGGTCGATGCGCCGGGCTTTCCTTGGCGTGGGCGGATTACAGGTGATGCCGCCGATGTTGGTGAATTTTTTGGTGACGCAGAGCCCTCAGATTATAGCCTCGGCGCAGGGGAAGACCATCATCGTGCGGCGGATTATGGCTTTCGAAACTACATACTTTCCCATGCAAATTTAGCGAGGCGAGCCGGGGGCGTGGACCGTTTTGTCATCGGGTCCGAGATGGTTGGCTTGACGACGATACGGGATGGTGAGAACGCCTTTCCGGCTGTGTCGGAATTGGCGGATCTAGCCACTGATGTAAGGGCGCTTTTAGGTCTGCAAACCGGGCTGACTTATGCTGCGGATTGGAGCGAATATTTTGGCTTTCATCCGCAAGACGGCAGTGGAGACGTGTTCTTTCATTTGGATGAATTATGGTCGCATCCCGCGATAGATGCCGTCGGGATTGACGCCTATTTTCCACTCTCTGATTGGCGAGAGGGCGAGCATATTGATGGCGAGATTTCCGCGTCGATCTATGATCCAAATTATTTAATTGGAAATATAGAAGGCGGGGAAGGCTATGATTGGTATTATGCCTCGCAGACCGACCGCGACGGACAAATTCGAACGCCCATCACGAACTGGATTTACCGCTATAAGGACCTGCGGAATTGGTGGGCGAATGAACATCGCAATATCATTAATGGCGTGGAGCAATCCCCGACAGGCTGGGTACCACAGAGTAAGCCTTTCTGGTTGACAGAGGTCGGGTGTCCCGCCGTGGATAAGGGCGCGAACCAGCCCAATCTCTTTTCCGACGGTAAATCTGTAGAGAGTGATATTCCATATTATTCAGTAGGTTCACGCGATGACCTCATGCAGAGAGCCTATCTGGAAGCGTTGATTGGCTATTGGGCTGACCCGCAAAATAATCCCGTTTCTGATGTGGATGGCCGTGCGATGATGGACGCCTCCGCGACATCTGTTTGGGCTTGGGATGCGCGGCCTTTTCCGGATTTCCCCTCGCGAGCGGATGTCTGGTCGGATGGCCCGAATTGGCAGCGTGGCCATTGGATTTCAGGCCGAATGGGCGGTGTCGACTTAAGGGACGTAATCTCTGAAATTTGTACTGAGGTTGGACTTGAAAACTTCGACGTTTCGGGCGTGACGGGTCTCGTCTCAGGGTTTATCATTGACCGTCCTATGCGGGCAAAAGATGCGCTCTCGCCCTTGATCGATAGCTATGATTTGGTCGTGTCAGAGCGCAGCGGCCAAGTGATTTTTTCCACCCTCTCATCCCTGCCGGTGACCGCAGTTTCAGGCACAGATTTACTTGCGCAAGACGGCGGACCTATCCAGTTCACGGTCGACGATAATATGACGTCTTTGCGGGACGCACGATTGACCTTTATTGATGCGACGCGCGACTATCAAACCACGGCGATTTCGGCCCGTGATGAGTTGGCTGAAACAGTACGAATTAACGATATGCAAGCGCCTCTTGTGATGGACCCGGCGCAAGCGAATTTGATTGTAGAGAATCGATTGGCGCGATCAGAACCCGCGCGTCGGTCCGCCCGTTTTTCAATGCCCGTTCAGGTCGCACCCCAACCCGGCGATTTGGTCACTTTGCCGGAGACTGATGGTCTGTGGCAGGTCGTGCGGGTTCGCACGGGTTTGCAGGCAGATATTGACTGCCTTGGTCTGCCGGATCGATTGATACCGCCCGTCGTCGCGGGTGGATCGCCTGAGGTGCTTTCGGAGCCGAGATGGGTGTCCGAGCCTGTCGCATTGGCTTTTGATCTGCCCGGAACGGACGGCTTGCAAGTCGGTGCTTTGTTAGACCCATTTCGGAGCACAAGGCTGGTCTTTGAAGCTGAGCATGTTGATCTTGCAGCGCCTGTAAAAATCGGCGCACTGCTCACCGATTTGCCTTATCAACGTCCGACGCTTTGGGACCGGATCAGTGAAATTGATATTTTCATGCCGAACGGAGCGGGGTTTTCAGTGTCTGAACAGGATAGCCTGAACGGTGCAAATCGCTTCGCAATAGAGACAGAACTAGGGTGGGAAGTCATTGCGGCGGCGGAGGTGACTCTCATTGGAGATCAAACCTATCGCTTGAACACCCTTCTGCGCGGGCTGATTAACTCGGATGATTTGATGGTTGAGGTGATATCTTCGGGGGCGCGGGTCGTGAAACTTGATGAAGGGTTGGGAACCCTTACGGTTGATCGTGATTTTATCGGAGAGGAGATAGAGATCGCAGTCACCGCAGCGGGACGAAGCGGCGTGACAGCAACACATCCATATCACGCGGCGCATCTTCGACCCCTATCCGTGTCACATCTCAGCGCGAAATTGATAGGGCTAGACACGGAGTTGAGTTGGATCCCGCGAAATCTCGATGATGCTGATGGCGTAGACCCCACTGCGCAGGTTCAAATCCGTTGGGGCGGAGGCGAAATGACGGTTTCCGGGACCCAAGCCATCCTGCCGATTGAGGGTGGGTCAAACACGCCTGTGACGCTTACGCCGATTGATCCGATTGGCGGCGCGGGATTATCTAAAGTGATTTATATCTAGTCTGTTGAAAACAGGTCCTTTCGTCCTATTTACAACACATGGCTAAGAACCCCTATACATTACTCGGCGTTGCGAAGACGGCGACCGATAAAGAGATCAAATCCGCTTATCGAAAGCTGGCGAAAAAATATCACCCGGATGTAAATCCGGGAGATAAAGCGGCTGAGGCAAAATTTAAGGAGATCACGGCCGCCTATAACCTGCTTTCAAATGAGAGTTTGCGAAAGCAATATGACACGGGCCAAGTGGATGCGTCGGGTCAGCAACAAAACCCATTTGCGGGCGGTTTCCGTCACGCAAATGCCCAAGGCGGCATGGATACAGGCTTTGGCGGTTTTGGAGGCATGGGCCAAGACGATATGTCCGATCTGTTTTCCTCACTCTTCGGTATGAATATGGGTGGTGGACGCAGAGCTGGCAGCATGGGCGGTGGCGGAATGGGCGGCGGTTTCCAGCGACGCCAAGCACCGCCACAAAAAGGTGAAGATGTCCGTTACAAACTCCGCATGAGTTTGATTGATGCGCTGACGGGTGGGGTCAAGGATTTAGGCAAAGGTCTGAACGTGCGCTTCCCTAAGGGGATTAAAGACGGGCAGACTTTGCGCCTGCGTGAAAAAGGAAAGCCCGGCGTCAATGGTGGCCCTGCCGGGGACGCCCGCGTCAAAATCATGGTTCAACCGCATAAACGTTTGAAACGCGAAGAGAATGATCTGCATTTAACGGTCCCGATTTCGCTGTCGGAAGCTATGAAAGGCGTCAAGATCGAGTTGGATTTGCCGACGGGGAAAGTCTCGCTCTCTATGCCTGCAGGAACAAATTCCGGCAAACGATTTCGTCTGAAAGGCAAAGGCGTTCGCGCGAAAGACGGGACCGGTGATCTCTATGTCACGGCGCAAATCGTCCTCACAGACGGCGAATTGGCGGGCGCGTCCGTGCTTGCCGCGCAACTGCCGGATGGTGAAAACCACGATTTACGGCGAAATTTGATTTAAACACGCGGTTAAATCTTGACGCTTCCTTAACCTGACTTATGGCTAGTGTTCAGAAACCGTTCAGGGGCAGGACGATACATACGAATCTATGTTGACGAAACGTCATATCCTTTCCGCCATTTTGGCCGCGACACTGTCCTTCAGTGCGGCGTCTGCGCATGCGCAAAATTCTTGGAATAATTGGTCAGCTGACGTCATTTTAGAGGCGCAGCGTTCCATTTCTCCGGCGGAAGCGAAGTCGATTGCGCGTAAACGTGTTCCGGGCGGGGAAGTCGTTGATATTAAGCGTCGCGGCGACACCTATAGTGTTCGTGTCATCAAAAAATCCGGCAAAGTTGTCGACGTTTTGATTGACGCCAATACCGGACGCGTCAAGAAGTAGCTTTAGAGTGAATCCCCTCTGAGAGGTCCCCTATGCGCGTTCTTATTGTTGAAGATGATGTCGATTTATCACGTCAGTTAAAATCCGCTTTTAAAGATGCCGGATATGCCGTGGATGTGGCAATGGATGGCGAGGAGGGGCATTTCCTCGGCGATACAGAGCCTTATGACGCTGTTATCCTCGATTTGGGATTGCCGTTGATTGATGGCGTGAGTGTTCTGCAAAAGTGGCGCGCGGATGGGAAGAAGTTCCCTGTCTTGATCCTCACAGCGCGGGATCAGTGGTCTGAAAAAGTGGCCGGATTTGATGCGGGTGCGGATGATTACCTGACCAAGCCTTTCCATGTGGAAGAATTGATGGCGCGACTGCGTGCGTTGCTGCGTCGGGCGGCCGGCCATACGACGGACACGATTGAGCTGGGTGATCTAATGGTCGATAACCGCGCTGCGCGCGCTTTTGTTGACGGTATGGCAATCAAATTGACCAGCCATGAATTCCGCCTGCTGTCATATATGGCGGCGCATAAGGGCCGCGTGATTTCACGGACAGAATTGGTCGAACATATTTATGATCAGGATTTTGACCGCGATTCTAACACGATCGAAGTCTTTGTCGGGCGTTTGCGCAAGAAAATCGGGACAGAGCGGATCGAAACCGTTCGCGGTCTCGGATATCGTCTTTTGGACCCGGATTCCGAAGCTGAAGCTGAAGATTAGACTATGAATCGGCGGACACCGCCATCTCTTGTCAGTTCGCTGATGCGGGCGGCTTTACTCTGGGCTGTGCCGGGTTTGATACTTGTGACGATGGCTCTGGGGTGGGTCTCCAGTAATTCCTCCTATCGTAGCTTTGACGAACCGCTTGAGTCAGCGGTGTTGGGGCTGATTGCCAGTGTTGAGACCGGCAATGACGGGGCATTGCGTTTATCCCGCGAGCTTCCTGATCCTCGTTATCAACGCGCTCTGTCCGGAAAATATTGGGTCATTGGCACAGTTGAGAACGATAGCGAGATCGTGCCGATTTTGTCGTCACGCTCTCTCTACGGCGCCTCTCTGCCGCTCTCAGGTCAAGTTATTTCAGACCTAGCAGAGCAGGGACAAGACCCCGTACGATTTACCACCTTTGGCCCCGACATTGATGCCAATGAAAGATTGCGGGTCGTTGCGCGACAAGTCGTGCTGCCAAATATGACCACGCCGGTTGTCGTTCTATCGGCTGCTGATCGTGCGCCCGTTATTCGATCTATTCGAAACTTTATTCTGACGGCGATCATCCTTTTGCTGATTTTAACACTGGGATTGATCTTTGCTGTTTATGCGCAGGTGCGGTTGGGGCTACGCCCGCTTTTCGATTTGGGTCGCCGCATCGCAGATGTGCGCGAGGGTCGCTCTGCATCTGTCGAAGGCGATTATCCGCCGGAGATTGCGCCGCTGGCAACCGAGCTTAATTCATTGATATCCCATAATAAATCGATTGTTGATCGGGCACAGACACATGTTGGCAATCTGGCTCACGCTTTGAAAACGCCGATTGCGGTTTTACGGAATGAGGCCCAAGCCGCAGACAATACACCGTCGCGTATTGTGGCCAAGCAAACCGAGTCCATGGCGGCACAAGTCGATCATCACCTTCGCCGCGCTCGCGCTGCCGCACGGGGTCAGGCGATTGGCGTCCGTGCAGAGATGGATCCGATAATTGACGGTTTGGTTCGTACGCTCCCCCGTATCTATCGCGACAAAGATATGACGATTGATAAGTCGGGAGAAACGGGACTTATCTTTCGCGGCCATCCCCGCGATTTGGAAGATATGGCCGGAAACCTGATGGATAATGCTGCCAAATGGACCACTAGCAGAATTGATGTCTCGATCCGAAAAATAGAGGAGGGTCTCTGCCTCATCTCTATCGCCGATGATGGCCCCGGTTTGACGACAGATGAAATTGAAACGGCGATCAAGCGGGGCGCGCGATTGGATGAGGCCACCCCGGGAAGCGGACTCGGCCTCTCTATCGTGAAGGATTTGGCGGATGCCTATAAAGGATCGCTCACATTATCCCGCTCTGATGCCGGGGGGTTGAAAGCGGAATTGCGACTGCCCATTGCGGTGGATGCGTAAGGGGCAAGGATGAAAAAGCCTCCGACAGCATTAGAATCGCGTGAGTCTGATGACGGTCGGTTGTTCTCGCCTTCGGCCGGGCGGAATAAAGCGGATATTGCCGCAGTACTGGCTGGTGCCTTGCCTTTGAATGCATCGGTCTTGGAGGTCGGAAGCGGGACCGGTGAGCATGGTATTGAAGCGGTTGGGCTGCGCCCCGATCTCACATGGCAATTCTCTGACCCCGATCCGACCTCACGGGCGAGCCAGGCAGCATGGGCTGATCATGCGCCACATGATTTCGCCGAGCCGATTGATCTGAATCTGTCTGATCCGAAATCACGGGCGCAAATCGCCTCAAGCTATGATGCCATCTTCAGCGCAAATATGATCCATATTGCGCCTATATCCGCATTGCACGGCCTCGCAGATTTGGCGGAGCGTGTCGTAAAATCTGACGGTAAAATGATTCTCTATGGCCCGTTTTTGACGGGCGACTCGACTGCGCCGTCCAATCTGGAGTTTGATGCGTCGCTAAAGCGCAGAAATCCCGAATGGGGCGTACGAGATTTAAGCGCTGTTAAGCATATCTTCGCAAAGCGCGGCTTTAATAGGGTTACGCTGCGCGACATGCCCAAAAACAACCTTGTCTTGGACCTGTCACGAGGCTGAAGAAAAGTTCAATTATGGACGTTTCGTCATGTTTTGGACAGCATTGGGTCATCCGGACCCCTGCAGTCTTGTTCGTGGAAAGGGTATATCCGTGTCTAAAATGAAATTGACATTGCTGGGGTCAGTCATGGCCTTTGGGCTTGCACCGCAAGTCGTCGCGCAGGACTCGACGATCGTTTATGCGGATGCGGATACCTATGAGGTGGTTTTAGACAAACCTGTCGCCTTGGAACTGACGGAGGCAAACTTCAAATCGCTTCGGGATATGGGTGTCAATATCCAGCCCGAGACACTGCCGAAACAGCCTGCTGGAGGCGATGTGTCTCAAGGTGCGTTGACGGTTGGATTGGGAACGCCAAACCCAGCACCCGTACCGCAACGCGGTCTCAACATTATGGACATGCCGATCAATGCTTTGCCGTCCATTGCCAATTTGGTTGAGCGCGTCAGCCCGTCTGTCGTTAATATCGTGGTTACAACGGAGTCCGGAGAAACCACCAGCGAAGGACAGGGGTCAGGCTTCATTATCTCTGAGGACCTCGAAGTCGTCACAAATTACCACGTCATCGAAGGCGGCACGAATATAGATATCGAATTTAATGATGGGCGGTCTTATCCGGCGCGTATTCTCGGTACAGATGAAGAAACAGATCTCGCACTCTTGGAAATTCAGACAGATGAAAACATTCCGCATGTGACTTTTCATCAGCAAAAAGATCTCCGTATTGGAGATTGGGTCGTCGCGATTGGTAACCCCTTCGGTATTGGTCAGTCGACCTCGCTGGGCGTGATCTCTGCCATCGGTCGGGAGAAGGTCGATAGCGGCTCCTATGTTGATTATATTCAAACTGATGCCACAATTAATCGCGGCAATTCCGGTGGTCCTCTCTTTGATCTGGACGGCCATGTTATCGGTGTAAACTCTGCGATTTATTCGCCAACGGGTGCGAGTGTTGGCATTGCCTTTGTCATTCCGCATTACACAGCCGAGCGTATCGTGACCCAACTTCGCGAAAATGGCAGGGTCCGTCGCGGCTATCTTGGTGCGGGCCTCAGGACGGCTGAATATTCTATTGACGGTGAACCCGGATTTTTCAAAGGCGGCGCAACCGTCAATGATGTTTTGCCGGGCTCGCCTGCAGATATTTACGGCTTACAAGTCGATGATATTATCTTGGATATTAATGGCCAGGTCGTGAAAAACTCTGTCGAGGCGACACGGGCGATTGGCCGCATTACGCCGGGTGAAGTCGCAAAGTTCATTTATGAGCGTGATGAAAAGACATATGCGCTGGACGTACAAATCGGTGAGCGTCCCGAGAAATATGAAATCCGAAAGGCCAGCGCCGAAGCCCAAGGTTTACCGCCACCCCCGCCTCCGGAAGATAAATCAAAGCCGAAAGTAAATATCGATACGGGCATTCATGTTCTCGATATTTCGGCAGAGTTCCGATCCGCCATTAATATGCGGTCTGACCAGGTCGGCGTTTATGTTGAGGCCGTTGATCCCGGCAGTCTGGCTGAACAAGCCGGCTTTAAAATGGGGATGGTTTTGCTCGAAGCGGACGGCGTCCCAATTGCGGAAGTGGCAAAATGGAAGTCGATTATTTTAAACACAAAAGAAGCGCAGCAAGACGGCATTGTCGTTATGGTCCGTCATAAAGACGGTCGTGAAACCTTGATGGTGCTGCCACTGAGTTAAACCTGAATTCTGGGTGGGGACCTATGGAGAAAAAAGAAATGAGAATATTAGTCGTCGAAGATGACTCGGTCGCCGCCGAATATGTCCGCAAGGGCTTAATGGAAGCCGGACATGTTGTGGACCTGGCCCCTGATGGGGATCTGGGTTTGGAAATGGCCCGTGCCGCAGATTATGACGCCCTGATTTTGGACCGGATGCTGCCCAAGCGCGATGGTTTGGAGGTCTTGGCAGATTTACGCGAAGACGGCGATGCGGTCCCCGTTCTGATTTTGTCCGCTTTGGGCGAAGTCGATCAAAAAGTTGAAGGTTTGCGGGCCGGCGGTGATGATTATCTCGCCAAGCCCTATAGTTTCACAGAGCTTCTGGCCCGCGTCGAAGCGATTGGTCGTCGCTCTGATCCAACGGCTGCGGTGACAAAGTTGAAAGTCGGTGGGCTGGAGATGGACCTTTTGGCCCGAACAGTTCGCCGTGATGGACAGAAGATTTTACTACAACCTCGCGAGTTTCGCTTGCTGGAGTGCCTCATGCGCAATGCCGGTAGGGTTGTGACCCGCACCATGTTGCTTGAAAAAGTTTGGGACTATCACTTCGACCCCCAAACAAATGTTATCGACGTTCATATTTCCCGCCTGCGCGGCAAGATCGACAAAGAATTTGACGAACCGCTTCTGCACACTGTTCGCGGTGCAGGCTATAGACTTCAGGTCTAGGCGGGGCAGGTCTAAAAGGATAAGGCCGAATTAGAATGTTCGGCTCTCTTCGAAAACTCTATCGCAACACGCTCTTCAGATTGTCTCT
>CAYZGF010000077.1:0-9545 GCA_964477595.1 uncultured Algimonas sp. | reverse complement strand
TTTGAAACAGGGAAAGTGCCTGCATCGGCGCTTGATATTGCAGGATTTCAGTCAGGCCATGCGCAAATTGCGCCTGCGTCGCGGCACGCGGATCAGCGGTCTTGCGCGTGGGCCAGTGAGTGTACGGTGTGTGTGGTATTGTCATAAGACCATCGTCTATCTCCTCCGAATACTTAACGGCAGATGAATCCCTGACTAAACTGGCAATAAATATGGCTCCAAACCTTCCATCATGTGTTTGGGCATGCGGCGGGGGCGGCCTTCGGGGGAGATAGCAGTTGCTTCCGACACAGCCGTGACCAATTCTTCTTCCCCGCGCCAGACGGCTTGCGACACGAAAAGGCGTGGCCCCTTAATCCGGTCATAGGTGGTTCGCACAATCAAACTATCATCAATGCGCGCTGGTTTTTTATAGTCTAATTCAATCTTGCGAATGGCAAAAGCGATGGGATTATCCCCTTCCCAAAGCGCTGCATGTTCGAAACCAACCAATCTAAAAAAACTGCTCCGAGCCCGCTCACAAAATTTCAAATAATTGGCGTAATATACGACACCGGAAAAATCGGTATCCTCATAGTAAACGCGCAGCGGATAATGATGCACCCGCCCTTCGAACCAACCGATATTTGGCTGCTCAGTCATTCATTTCCCCTCAAACAAAGTCGGTGCTGGCGGTGTGGCGGGCGGGTTCAGACCCAGATGCGCATAGGCACGCGGCGTGGCCATACGCCCGCGCGGGGTGCGTTGCAGAAAGCCTTGCTGGATAAGGTAAGGTTCAATCACATCTTCCAGCGCATCGCGCGCCTCTGACAAAGCCGCCGCCAAAGTATCAGCGCCCGTCGGCCCACCGCCGAACATTTCGCAGAGCGCGTGGAGATAGCGCATATCCTGTTTATCCAAACCAATATCATCAACGCCGAGTCGTTTCAGCGCTGCATCTGCGGCGGCGGCATCCACCACACTGTGACCTTCATGTTCGGATAAATCCCGAACCCGACGCAGGAGCCGTCCCGCTACGCGCGGCGTTCCGCGCGCTCGCCGCGCGATTTCGCGCGAGCCATCCGCTGTCATCTCAAGGCCAAGCTTCTTCGCGGCCCGGGCCACAATGCTGGTGAGATCGTCAACATCATAAAATTCGAGGCGCACGGGAATCCCGAAGCGATCCCGCAGAGGCGTTGCCAGAAGTCCGGCACGGGTTGTCGCCCCAATCAGTGTAAAAGGTGCAATATCGATTTTGATCGACCGTGCCGCAGGACCATCGCCAATAATCAGATCCAGCTCGAAATCTTCCATGGCCGGGTAAAGGACTTCTTCCACGACCGGGTTCAGGCGATGAATTTCATCAATGAACAACACATCATTCGGCTCTAAATTTGTTAGCAGAGCGGCGAGATCACCCGCTTTTGATATAATCGGACCGGATGTTGACCGAAAATTGACGCCAAGTTCGCGCGCAACAATTTGTGACAACGTGGTTTTACCAAGCCCGGGTGGGCCGGACAGCAAAAGATGATCCAGCGGTTCACCCCGCCGCCGTGCCGCCTCAACATAAACCTTCAAATTCGCGATGGCGGAGGCCTGCCCAACAAAATCACCAAAAGACAACGGTCGCAGCGCCCGGTCACGGACGTCACCCGTTTGCGTATCCGCAGATATGAGACGGTCTTCGGTCACGTGGAATCACTCACGACCCAAGTTCTTTCAACGATACTTTAATCAAATCATCCAAACTCGGATCCTCTGCAAAGGTCCCGTAAGCTTTAGCGACAGCCCGTAGGGCTTCGCTTTGTCCGATACCGAGATTTTCCAAGGCACTGACGGCGTCGTTGCGCAGACGCATATCAGACAGACCTTCATTGCGTTCCGCTTCACCGGCAGATGCCGTGACAGGCGGGGTAAAGGCGGCTTGGAAGCCTCGCCCCGTCGGTGGGGCTTTGCCGGAAAGCTCCGTTGCAATGCGTGTGGCCAGCTTCGGCCCAACACCGGATGCACGCGCAAAAGCGGTTTTATCTTCCAATGCGGCGGCGCTCATAATCTCTCCGGGAGAAAGAATATCCAGTATGGCCAGCGCCGCCTTTGGCCCAACCCCCTGCACCGATTGCAGTCGCACAAACCAAGCCCGCGACTCCTCGCTGGCAAAGCCGTAAAGCGTGATGGATTGTTCGCGGACAATTGTCTCTATATGCAGCCGCGCAGCCGTGCCTTCGGAGAGCTGGCCCAAAGTCTTCGAGCCGCATTGGATGAGATAGCCCACCCCGCCGCAGTCAATAATCGCCTCGCCCGTTCCGGCCATTAAGCAGACGCCGCTAACCATGCCGATCATGACAGTGTCCGTGCGCAGAAAGAGGAATCAGAAAAGATCATCATGCCCATGGTCTAGGGCCTCCCGTGGGAAAGGCAAATTTATCGGAATAAAGTTTCATTATCATCTCATTAACCGTTTCAGCCTAGCGCTTTTTTATGGGCATCACTTTGCGAAATTTTAAAACCCTTTTGATCTGTAGCGTAGGAACCGCAGGCCTTGTGGCGTGTGCGCCCTCGTCTCAGACGATTGCCCATCACCAAGCCGATACCTATCTTTCCGGCTACTCCCATTCCAGCTATGGCTATGAACAGACCGAAACGACCACAATCGTGAAGTCGCGCTATGGTGACGCTGGCTTGCGCCCCGCTTGCGAAGTCCAAATTGAAACCTGCGGATTTATGACGGTTGTTCCGGTTTATCCCGTCTATCAAATCGTAACGGCACCTCCGGTCATCGAAGAACCGCCTGTTGTGGTGATCCCGGAGCCTCTGCCTGAACCCGAACCGCCGGTTATCGTTCTGCCGCCGGAACCAGAGCCCCCAATCTATGTCCCGCCGACGCCGGAATATTGGCCAACACCGGAAACACCGATTGAGCCTTGGACACCCCCGCGTAAGTAACTGATCAACCAACACGTCGTGCGAGTTGTGCCGGGGATATCAGACTATTCCCATGCGTAATCGCGATCGCCAGCGCATCCGCCGCATCGCCCGCTTTCACATTTGCCCCCGACAGCAACAGATTGACCATATGCGCAACTTGCGTTTTGTCCGCGGCCCCTGTTCCAACAACAGATTTCTTAACGAGACGCGCCGCATATTCACCGACATTTAAGCCATTCGTCGTCGCGGCCAAAATACAAGCGGCTCTCGCTTGCCCCAATTTCAAGGCGCTCATTGGATTGTCTTTCATAAAGGCCTCTTCGACCCCGGCCTCTGAGGGTTTATACTCTGAAATCAGCGAGGAGAGCGCCTCAAAGATAAAATGAAGACGGGAGGGCAAAGGCTCTTTGCGCGGGGGACGTATGACCCCATGGCTGACATGGGTGATCTTGTTTCCCGTCTTGTCAATAACACCCCAGCCACACGCGACCAATGAGGGATCGATCCCGATTATGCGCGTTGTCATCATAACGGAACGTTACGTGAACATATATGGCTTGCCAAGCCAAAATTTGACGCAAAGCTCTCTCTGGCAGACTTCACAGTTTTGAGAGCTGATCTCACGAAAAACCCACCTATAGGTGTTTTGATAGTGAGGACCCAATGAGAGATATAGTTTTCGACATCAGAAACCCCCTTTTCCTGATGTGATTGCATGATTGTGGTGCTTGCCCTTTAGGCACCAAAACTCGGCCCGACCTGTCACAACCCCCTCCCTGGTGACATGGTCGGGCTTTTTTTCGATTTCTAAAAATCAACGCAATACGGCCTTAGTCACGCCGCTTTTGGCCTTACCCCTGACTGAAATTGAAAAAAGGGGACATCATGACCATGAAACACTTCGCTCTCACAGTCACAGCCGCCCTCACGCTGGCCGCCTGCGAAACAACCACTCAATATACATCCGGCGCCGATTATCTGTCGCATTATCAAGATACACACATAACGACGCAAAGCACGAAAACGGATTTAGCCGTACGCGACATTGCAGCCGTTGAGCCTGATTTACAGTTCCCAGCGCGTATTGGGTTGGCCCGCATTGGGGATCGGCAAAATCTGACAAGTGTTCCCTTTGACGAAGCAGAAAGCTGGCGTGAGGCTGCCGAGAGCTTAGGCCCATCATTTGGTGAGTTTATCCCGGTCTCTCCCTTGGTTGCGAATTCGGTCAGCAGCCTGGATCAACGGCAGTCCACCACAGTCATTGATCATATTCGTCGCGGTGCAGCACGGCAGCATTTGGATTATGTCATCGCTTATGAGGTCACGGATATTGCGAAGTCAGACGGCAATGCGCTCCGTCTGGCGGATTTGACCGTCCTCGGCCTTTTCATACTGCCGAGCCGGGACTTGAAAGCCGAAGCCACAGCCAGCGCAATCCTCTTGGATGTACGCAATGGTTATCCCTATCTGACAGGCAGTACATTTGCGGACAAGACCGCGATCAGCACGGTGGTTGGCAAAGGCGAACGGAAGGATAGGCTGAAAAATGCGGCCCGGCGCGTCGCCGTAACACAGATAGCAGAAGAATTTGCGGATGGTTTGGAAGACCTAAAACTGGTCGCTGACGGAATCAAACTGGCCGAAACACGCATGCTGCCCTAATCGAAATCAGGGGCTAATCCGGCAATCAGCCCGGGAAGGACCTCGTCCCAGAACTTATTGTCATCCGTTGACGTTTGCCGCGTTTCGGTTTGCAGGCGTTCCAACTGAGTATTCGCCGTCAGAAATGTGGTTTCGTCATTTTCGGAGATTGCGATACGTAGTATCCCAATTAAGATAATGCTTTGTGCGCGTCGCATTTTCTCCCGATTGGGTTCGAGCCTGAGCGCGGTTTGCGTTCCCGTGAGCGCTGATGTGAAATACCTCTTCGCATCCTCTGTCCGGCCTAAAAAATTGGCCGCATTTGCGAGGCCCAGCTTGGCATAAACAGACGCCTCAATCAGGCGGAAATCATCCGGAGATGCGGCTAAACGCTTATCGATTAAGGAACTCTGTTGAACCCGATAATCGAAACTCACCTGAAATTCCGCTTTCATGCGGTGATATTCGGCCAGCCAGGCCAAATTTTCTGTGCGGTTGAGCAAGTTTTCAACACTGGGGCTCTTTTCGCTAAGGTTTTTAAAAAGCGCCTCAGCCTGAGTAAGGTATTGCTCTGACGCCTCCAACTCATCCGTTCTGAGCTTCACCCTGCCAATATTCAGACCTGCCAAAGCGAGCTGCGTCTTTGAGCGATCAGACCCGTTTTCTAACGCTTCCAGACGCCGAACAAATGTTTCAAATTCTTTTAATTGAACAAGCTCCGCGTCGTAATCAACTTTCCGGCGTAGCGGGAGAGATTTCAAAAACGCACTCCGCGCATGTTCATAGACACGGTCCGGGTTTCGAGGATCGTCATTCAGCCCCTTCGCCGTCAAAGCATAGGCTTCATCAAAAAAGGATTCCGATTGCTCAGTCTTCGCGAGTGCGTGTTGAAGCTCGCCCATGAAGTGAAAAGTTCGTGCGCGGCGACCGCTCGTTTGTGCATCCAGCTCATCCTCTTCGAACTGTGCATAATATTCGACGGCCTTCACACCAACGCTATCCAGCAAATCCAAGCGGCCATAGGTTTCGAGTTGGAGTGACAGGTCACTTAAAAGAAATTCGACGAAATTTTCAGCATCGGCTTGCCGCGCTTCGGCCTGCAATTGCGCGGTATAGGTCGCCCAAGATAACCCCGCAAAAATAGAGATGAGGATTGATGAGGCGACAAGTACGCCCATCATTCTGCGCCGGGCATGAACAAGCTGTCGCTGTAAAAACTGATCCAGCCCCAGCCCCAAAAGGCCCGAAACGAGCTTTAAAAGACCGAGCTTTTTCCCGTCCCCGCCACGCCGTAAATCCGTCGCCAATGGCTCTGACCGCTCAGCGAATATCTCTCCGGCTTCCGTCAGGTCATAGCGCAGGGATTTTGGGAGACATTCCTGGTCCGCAGGGAAACCCCGCCTTGCCGCATTTGGAATACCCGATAGGAGGACCGTAAAAATATGGTCTTCGCGTCCAAGCGATTTGAAAAGCGCAATTTCTTTATCGACCCATTGCGACCGTACCGCGTGAGGAGAGCATAAGACGATCAAACTCTCTGACTCTCTCAAAGCCGTTTGGATCGACGCATCCAAAACAGAGGCAGCAGACAATTCATCCTTATCCCGGAAAATGGCGCCCAATCCAGGCCCGTTTTGGCGCAGGTTTTTAGGGATCCGATATTGCTCTAATTTGCGGTGCAGCCGCGCGGCCTGTACTTCATCCTTATGGCTGTAACTCAGAAACGCTTTATAGGCGAAAGTCTGCGCTTGAGCTGTGTCTTGGCCGGAGACGGAGAGTGTTGGGGATTGCGCCATATTCGTCTTTAAACGGAAGCTTGCCAACGTTTCCAGAAAAACCCTTCACATAGCCTCATTCAGACGTTTCGAACTGATAGAGCTTCTCTGACACAGTCACATTGGGGGGTACGCCGTTGGTTTCGAACCAGTCCCAGCCGGATTTTAGATTCGTCCAAAAAGCGTGATTATCGCTGCCGCTATGCAGCTTCAGTTTTTCCTCCGTCATCTCAAACGGAAAGATGTGAACACGAATAAAAGACTGACCGCCTTCAAAGGCCGCTTCTACATCTGCATAGATGTCTTCAATCCCATCATCCGTCATCGCGTAACATCCAATGGAGACGCAATCGCCATGCACCATGAGAAAACTCCCCGTCCGGCCATGGGCGCGATCATAGGCATTTGGGAAACCGAGATTGAACGACAGATGGTAACTGGAATTCGGGTTCAGCGACGCCGGGGTGATAAAGTAAAATCCTTCAGGTGACTGCCCGTCCCCTTCGCGGAGCTTCGGCCCCAAAGCTCCGGACCATGTACAGATGTCGAAACTCCGGTCCAAATGAAACCGATCATCAGAGCCGCGCTTCCACATTTGGAGAACACCTTTGTCGTTTTCCGGTGTGGTCTTAATAATCCGGATAAACACGTCAGATGACAAGACCTGTTCAGAGGAGGTCGTTTGTGCAGCTGGCCGGCAAGCCATTATAAAGAACAGCAATGTGAAGACTGTGATGCGAAACATGACCTAATGTAACATGGTCCAGCCTCATATGTGACAGCTTTCTTTCGCCACAATCTCCCAAAACCCGACACATTCGGGTCACTTCGCCGCATTCCCTGCCACATTACCAAAACATTGCCCTAAAATCAGCACAGGCCCGTCCAACCCCTGCCCTTTCCGACCTCCAAATAGGTTTCATCAACAACTGAGAGGGCTAAGACCATGAAAACACTTTTGAAAACCGCTGCAATCACCGCTTTAATTACAGGCTTTGCGAATACTGCCAGTGCAGGATCACCAACAGCATTCGCGGATGATGCTTATCTCGCCATGGTCGAACCCGCCGTCATCGCGACGCCGCATGGCGGGTCCGCAGAACTGCGTCAGGCCGCCTTTATCGCACAGGAAAAACTGACAGAGAAAAATAGAATTGCTGTCGCCCGCATCGATGGTGGTCGCTTCATCGCGACGCCACATAACGAAGTCGCTGATTGGACCTTTTTGGACAAGCGCGTAGACGTGAAGCTCGACGTGATGACCGCGGGTGACCATTTCAAATATCTGCCCGGCATCGATTTCCAAGGTGTGGATACGGATAATAAGATTGATGAAATCCGTCTGACAGCCGCGAATGAAGGCTACTCCCACGTGATCCTCTACGGACTGGGCGCAGACGCCTATTGGTCCAGCTTTGGCGGCAAAGCTCTGTCTGAAACAGGCCTCACAGTTCATGAGGATTGTAACAGCTGGGATGAAGCCGAAGCCAAAGCCTTATTGGTCGATACGCATACAGGCGAAGTCCTCGGCGCAGCCAAGGCCGATGATGTCACACATAATATCGGATATTTGGCCGATGATATGGAGCGTGTTCTGAACGCCCTGACATAAACACATAATCCGCCGGGCTCTTTCTCGATCACTTAACCCCCTTATTAAAGTGTTTGAGATTGGCGGGGCAGCAGGCGCGGGGCCCTCTCCTCCCGCGTCTGCCTTTCGTCGTTCCGAAGAAACTTATCCCCAATCTTATCCTTACTCACAAAAGGACTATATTCCTATCGTAGTATAAGCTATGACTCGCAGAGTAATCTCGCCCTAAGGTCGACCCATGGTATTTGTCGCAGATAATGATTCGATGCCCGGCTCCGCGCAGGAACTGGACTCCACCCCGCAAAGCCAGGAGGCGGAAGCCGCCCTGCTGGGTGTGCTGCTCTATGATAATGAGGTCTATCACAAGATCTCACCCATTGTTCAGAGCAAGCATTTCTACAATCCGGTCCATGTTCGTATTTTCGACGCCGTTGCGCGTTTGATTGAGACAGGCAAACTGGCCGACGCCATCGTCTTGAAGAACCGCTTCTCTCAAGATGAAACGCTGGTTGATATTGGCGGTGTCGAATATCTCGCGCTCCTTCTCGACAACGCGCCTCCCACGGCAACCGCCACGGAATATGCAAAACTGATCTTTGACCTTGCCATGCGGCGCGAGTTGATCCGGCTCTCGGACCTTATCAAACAAACGGCGACCGACCCCGATAGCGAGGCCGACGCACAGGCCCAAATTATTCAGGCCGAAAGCCAGCTTTATAACCTCGCCGAGCTGGGCGGAACGCAGCAGGGCTTTGTCGATTTCCAAACAGCCCTCGTCGAATCGATCGAGATGATGTCCGCCGCTTTTTCGCGGGACGGCAATCTATCCGGTATTTCCACAGGCCTGATCGATCTGGACCGGCAGCTAGGCGGGCTTCATAAATCTGATTTGATTATCCTCGCGGGACGTCCGTCCATGGGGAAAACCTCATTGGCGACAAATATCGCCTTTCATGTCGCAAAACATTTCAAAAAAGAAAAAGACGAAAACGGGATCGAAAAAACGACGGATGGCGGCGTGGTCGGCTTCTTCTCACTGGAGATGAGCTCTGAACAGCTCGCCACGCGATTGCTGGCCGAACAATCCGGCGTCTCCTCTCACCATATTCGCCGGGGTGACATTACCGCCGCGCAATATGAGCATATTCGCGACGCCGCAGATGAGATTATCCAAATCCCGTTGCATATTGATGATACGGGCGGTCTCTCCATTGGTGCGCTCTCCGCCCGTGCGCGGCGATTGAAACGCCAGCGCGGCTTGGATTGTATCGTCGTCGACTATTTGCAGCTCCTCACTGGCGGTGCGGGGATGAACTCCAGCACGAACCGCGTACAGGAAGTTTCCATGATTACGCAGGGCTTGAAAGCGCTCGCCAAGGAACTCGATGTGCCGGTCCTCGCGCTCGCCCAGCTTTCGCGGCAGGTCGAACAGCGCGATGATAAACGCCCGCAGCTTTCTGATCTGCGGGAATCGGGCTCGATTGAGCAAGACGCCGATGTCGTGATGTTTGTCTTCCGCGAGGAATATTACCTCGCCCGGACAGAACCGTCCGAGGATAATGTCGCCGAACATGAAGAATGGATGGCGAAGATGGAAAAACTCCACGGCAAAGCCGAAGTCATCATCGGCA